>JANNGJ010000325.1:0-11581 GCA_031403815.1 Burkholderiales bacterium
CCTCACGCCCGCAGGTGCCGAGTTGCTGCACCACAGCCACTTGATCATTGGCCAGTTCGCCGAGGCCGAGGCGGCGATGACGCAGTTCAAGGGCATCGCAGGCGGCAAGTTGAATGTGGCAGTGATCAGCGCGGGCGACTACTTCTTCCCGCGTCTGCTGGTCGACTTTGCCGGCCGTCACGCCGGCGTCACGCTGAACCTGTCGGTACATAACCGCGCTGACCTGCTAACTCACCTGGCCGACAACCTCACCGACCTGGCCGTGATGGTGCGCCCGCCGCTGGATGCGAGCACGGAACACCAGGCCTTCGCGCCACATCCCTACGTCATCGTTGCGGCGGCCACGCACCCACTGGCGCGCGCGGCGGCGATTCCAATGACACGCCTGGCGCGTGAGGCCTTCATCGTGCGCGAGCAGGGGTCGGACACCTGGCAGTCGATGGTCGATGCCTTTGGCCGCCACCTGGTACGTCTCAACATCACGATGCAGATCAAGAGCACCGAGACCATCAAGCAGGCCGTGATGGCCGGCATGGGCGTGAGTTTTCTGTCAGCCCACACCGTCAGCCGCGAACTGCAAGCCGGCAGCCTGGTGGTGCTGGACGTGCAGGGCTTCCCCTTGATGCTGAACTGGTACGTGGTGCAGCGCCGCCACAAACGCCTGCCGCCGGTGGCCCAGGCCTTCAAGCAGTTCCTGCTAGATGAAGGCGAGCGGCTGGTCGGCGCCGCCGCGTCGCTGCCGCGGGGCGTTGCGGCCCGCACGCAAGCACGTGTCTCTAGAATCGACCGCAAGGGCCGTTAGCTCAGTTGGTTAGAGCAGAGGACTCATAATCCTTTGGTCGTTGGTTCAAGTCCAACACGGCCTACCAAACCCGATCGTTTTCGCCTGGAGCGACGCCATGGTCCCGCCCGCATTCGATGCCGCTGCACTGATATCGATGTTCGAGAACGCCAGCGGGCGCGGCAGCGCCAAGCTGCGCGAAGCGGTCGAGCAAGCCACGTTGGCCGGCTTGCAGGGGCGCAAGCTCACACCGAAGAAGATCCGCAGCGCGCTGGACACAGTGACGCAGGCGGTGAACCAGGGCGCTGCCAAGAACACCGCCGGCATCGACGCCGGCAGCCTGCTCGACAAGGCCGTGATGGGCATGGACGACGCGCTGCTCAAGGCGGTGCAGGCTAACCGGGCCGCCTTGCAGCAGTTCGTCGACCGCGGCGCCGACCTTCGCGAGAAGCACTTGAAGAAGGCGCTCGACGATCTCGACAAGTTCGAAGACACCTTGATGGGCGCTGTCAAGAAGGCCGCAGCGCAGGCCGGCCCGCTGACGCAACCCTGGCAGCAGATGCTCGACAAGATGAAGGCCGGCGGCACCCTGTCCGGTGCCTCGGCTGCGACCACAGTCGAGCAGTTCGCCAGCCAGGTGCAGGCCACGCTGCGAGGCAGCCGCGCAGCAGGCATGCGCGCTGCGCAGGCCCTGGCCGAGGGCTACGCAGCGATGGCCAGCGGCGTGCTGGTGGGCATGATGAGCGCGCTGGAGAAGGGCGGCTCTGCGGCGCCTGCGCCCAAGACCACTGCCAAGAAGCGCTGAGCCCCGGCCGCTAGCGCGCGGCGCGCCTCACGCCAGCACGACCTTCTGCTCGATCGCGCCAAAAATCGACTGCCCGTCGCGGCCCTTCATCTCGATGCGGATGGTGTCGCCGTACTGCATGAACGGCGTCTTGGGCGCACCGTCGTCGATGGTCTCGATGCAACGCTTCTCGGCAATGCAGCTGTAGCCCTTGGTCCAGTCCTTGTTGCTGATGGTGCCGGAGCCGATGATGGAGCCGGCACGCACGCGGCGCGTCTTGCAGACATGGGCGATCAATTGGCCGAAGTGGAAGGTCATTTCCGGCCCGGCGTCGCACAGCCCGACCTGTTTGCCGTTCCAGTGCGAACTCAACGGCAGGTGCAGTCGCCCGCCTTGCCAGGCATCGCCAAGTTCGTCGGGCGTCACTGCCACCGGGCTGAAGGCGGTGGCCGGCTTGCTCTGCAAGAAACCGAAGCCCTTCGCCAGCTCGGCGGGAATCAGGTTGCGCAAACTCCAGTCGTTGGCCAACATCACTAGGCGAATGCCTGCGAGGGCCTGCTCTGGCGTGGCGCCATTGGCCACGTCGCCGGTGATCACGGCCACCTCGGACTCGAAGTCGATGCCCCAGGCCGGGTCGGCGAAGGGCGCGTCGTCGCGCGGGCCGAGGAAGTCGTCGCTGCCGCCTTGGTACATCAACGGGTCTTCATAAAAGCTGGCCGGCACCTCGGCCTTGCGCGCCTTGCGCACAAATTCCACATGGTTCAGGTAGGCCGAGCCGTCGGCCCATTGGAAGGCGCGCGGTAGCGGCGCGGCACACATCTCGGGCACGAACTCGAAGGCATGGCGTGCCTTGCCTTGGTTCAGGGTGACGTACAGATCTTCGAGCTGCGGCGAGAGGAAGTTCCAGTCGTCCAGCACTTGTTGCAGGCGCGAGGCCACGCCGGTCGCAAAATGGGCCGTGGCGAGGTCGCGCGACACGACAAGCAGTTGGCCGTCGCGCGACCCGTCTTTGTAGGTGGCGAGTTTCATGGCGAGATTGTGATGCGATTTCCGACCGCGAAGGCAATGCGGTGAATGCCGCGCGGCGTCGCCGCTGGCTTGGCCTGGGCGCCCTCGGCGGCGTCGTGCTGGCGCTGCATGGCGTGGCCTTGCTGGTGCTCGGCCCGGCCTGGTTGGACCCCGACAGCCCACCCGCCACCGTCGTGCGGCTGCAGGTGCGCAGCGTGGCGGCATTGCCGGCCAACGTGGCGGCGCCGACCACGGTAGAGCCACGCACCACCACGCCGGTCCGAGCAGCGCAGCGCGCCGCCGTTGCCGCGCTTGCCGCCGCGGTTCCGGCCGCCGAGCTGCCGCCCGCAGCGACGGTCTCGGCGCCGGCCGGGCCTGGGCCGCCGGTGGCTGACGCGGCGCCGCAGGGCATCGACGTCCCGGTCTATGCCACGCTGCTGCCCCCTGCCGGCCGCTGGCTCTATCGCCTGCAGCGCGGCCTTGTCATCGGTGACGCCGAGCTTGAGTGGACGCGGACGCCTGAGACCGGCTATGCCTTGCACCTCCAGGGCAAGGTGGCTGGCGTGAACCTGCTCGACTGGGTCAGCCAGGGTCAGATTGACGCGGCGGGCATCGCTCCCGAGCGCTTTGCCGTGCGCCGCCGCGGGCGTGACAGCCAGGCCGCCAACTTTCAGCGCGACCCGGGCAAGATCACGTTCTCCGGTCCAACCCACGAGCTGCCGCTGCTGCCGGGCGCCCAGGATCGCCTGAGCTGGATGTTGCAGTTGCCGGCGATCATCGCTGCGGCGCCGCAGCGCTTCGCGGCCGGCGCGAGCATCCGCCTCTTCGTGGCGAGTGCGCGGGGCGGTGGCGATGTGTGGGACTTTGTTGTCCAGGGCCCGGACGCTGTGGGCGCGACGCCAGCGCTCAAGCTGGTGCGCGAGCCACAGCGCCTTTATGACACCCGCGCCGAGATCTGGCTCGACCCGGCAGACCACCACCTGCCGCTGCGCATCCTGCAAACACCGACTGGCGGCGGTGCCGGCATGGAGCTGCTGCGCGAGACCCGATGAGGCGCGTGTCATCCGTGCCCTTGAATTGCGCGTTGCAGCGCTCACGTTGGCTTCGTGCCAAGGAGATGCCTGCATGATGATGCTCTACAACTCAGACAGTTTCGCCGTCGTGCAGTTCGACCTGGGCGGCAGCGCCACAAGTGACGCCAGCGAAGCGACACCGCCGCGCGGCGGTTTCGAGATCGTGGACAAGTTCGCGCGCAAGGAGATCTACCTAGACGGCGCCGTGGGCTTGCAATTCAAGGCTGCGATCGACGCCCTGGTGCTGACCCGTCCGAGCGAAGAAGAGCTCGACGACCTGATCGGCAGCTACACCACGCTGGCCCAGCAACCCTTGGTGTTGCACTGAACCCAAGCCGATGCGCGGGGCTTGCCCCCGCTGCGTCACTGCGCCAAGATGGCGTCAGCCCTGGGGCCATGTGGAGCCCCGCGTGTTGCTGGAGGTTTGCGCTGTGAGAAGTCGCGCTGAAGTCCAGACCGTGTTGTCGCCCGGCCTGCGCGAAGCGCCGGTGCTCGACCGCATGTGCTCCCAGTTCGTGCTGGCACTCACGCTGCGCAGTGCCGCGCGTTTCAACCTGCGCCGCGACTGGGCCAGCCTGTTGTCGCTCACCGGGCGGCACCTCGCCTGGCCCAGCACCGCGCTGCATCGCCTGCGCGAGTTTCTGGGCCGCCGCTGCAAGGGCAACGCCCAGTGGCGCGGGCACGAGGCCCTGTCTGACGAGGCCTTCATGCAGCGCCACGGCGGCTGGCGCGGGGCCTACGAAGAAGGCACCTTGTTCTTCTACATCGACGAGTTCGTCAAGGACGCACCCAAGGACTTGTTGGCGGTGCTCGGCGCCACCGCAGACTGGCTGGCGCAAAGCCTGAAGAAAGAGTCGACGCTGGTGCAGAAGAACATCGACGCCTTGGCCGGTCTCTTGCAACTCAACCCCGCCGAGCGCGCCTTGCTGCTGTACGGCACCTTGGCGCGCTACCAGCGCGAGCTGCGCGGCCTGCTGGTCGAGTTCAAGGTCGGCAGTGCCCAGGAGGCCTACGCCGCCATCGCGGCCGTGGCCGGCGTCAACGAGCAGGAGGTGGCCGAGGCCCTGCGCGCCGGTTCGCGGCTGGAGCGCACCGGCATGGTCGAGAACCTGATCTCGGAGCACAACATCACCGACCTGGCCGACCTGATGAAGGTCAGCGAGCAACTGCCGCCGGTATTGATGCGCGAGTACCTGGCGCCGAGCGACCTGATGGCGGTCTTCACCCGCCCGGCCACCAAGAGCAGCTTGAACGGCAGCGACTTCGCCTTCGTGGCCGACGACGTGGCGGTGCTGACGACCCTGCTGGCGAATGCCGTCGCGTCACACGCCACGGGCGTCAACATCCTGCTCTATGGGCCGCCCGGCACCGGCAAGACAGAGCTGGCCAAGGTGTGTGCGCAGGCGGCTGCGCTCGAGCTGTATGAGGTCGAGTACGCCGACCGCGACGGCAATTCGCTGAGCGGGCGCGACCGCTACCGCTCGCTGCAGATCAGCCAGGTCTTCCTCAAGGCCAGCGCCCAGGTTGCGCTGCTGTTCGACGAGGTCGAGGACGTGTTCCCGCCGATTTCGGCCGATGCCGCCCAGCTCATCTCGCGCCTCGACGCCGGTGACGCGCCCGCCTCGGCGAGTGTCAACGGCAAGGCCTGGGTGAATCAGATCCTCGAGACCAACCCGGTGCCGGTGATCTGGGTCACCAACCGCATCGAGCAGATCGACCCGGCCTTTCGGCGCCGTTTCCAGTACCACCTCGAGCTCAAGTCGCCGCCGCCGGGCGCGCGCCAGGCTCTGGTGTCGCGCGCCTTGCAGGGCATCGATGTGGGCGAGGGCTTTGCCACCAAGCTGGCCGAACGGCGCGGCCTGACCCCGGCGCAGATTCGTACGGCGGTGCGCTTCGCTGGCCTGGCGCAGGCACGCGACGGCAGCGCAAGCAGTGTCGAAGCCCTAATCGAACGCCAGCTCGGCAACGCCGACAAGGCCCTCGGCCAGGACCACCCGCGCCCTGGTGCGCGCCGCGTCGTCACGGCCTACGACGTCGCCCTGCTCAACGTCGAGTCGCAGTTTGAGGTCCCGCGCATCGTTGAGGCCTTGCGCCGGCGCGGCCACGGCACCCTGTGCTTCCACGGCCCGCCCGGCACCGGAAAAACGGCGCTGGCCGAGCACATTGCCCAAGCCCTGGGCAAGCCCCTGCTGGTGCGCCAGGCCAGTGACCTGATGAGCAAGTTCGTCGGCGAGACGGAGCAGAACATGGCCAAGATGTTCGAGGAGGCGCAGACGGAGAGCGCTGTCCTGTTGCTCGACGAGGCCGACAGCTTCCTGCGCAGCCGCCAGCGCGCCGAGCGCAGCTACGAGGTCAGCGAGGTCAACGAGATGCTGCAAGGCATGGAGCGCTTCGCCGGCCTGTTCATCTGCACCACCAATCTGTTCGACGCGCTCGACGAGGCCGCGCTGCGCCGCTTCACGTTCAAGGTTTGCTTCAAGCCGTTGCGCCCGGAGCAGCGCGTGGCGATGTTCGTGGCCGAGGCGCTGGGCGGCGACGCGTCGGCGCTGAGCCTGGAGCAGCGGCAGCGGCTGGCCTTGCTCGACCAGCTCGCGCCGGGCGACTTCGCGGCCGTCAAGCGCCAGGTCGACATCCTCGGCGACGCCTTTGAGCCGGATGCCTTTCTGGCCCAGCTGGAGAGCGAGCACCGCGTCAAGCCGGGGGTGCGTGATCGGCGCTCCATCGGTTTCACTACCCCGCCGTGAACGGCTGCGCATTGGACGTGATATCGGCATGAGTTTGCGCGCCAACTGCGCTGTGGCAGGCAGTCGGTCTGCAACAATCGGTGCCAGCCCATGATGCCGATCCGACCCCCGCGCCGATGCCCCTCAGCCCGCTGACCTCGCCGCCGCTGAGCTTGGTCGTGGTGGCCCTGTTGCTGGCCGGCGCAGCCGCCAGCGCGGTGATCCTGGCGCACGCTCTGCGCAAGGCCCGCTCGCAAGACTGGGTGGTGGCCCTGGGCTGGGGCCTGGGCGGCGCGTTGGCCGTGGGGACCGGCTTGGCAACTTTGCAGCTTGGCATCTGGCATGCCAGCCGCGCGTTGACGGCCCCCTGGTTCGACGGGCCGCTGGTGCTGATGACCTGGGCTGGCGCGATGAGCGCCTGCGCGTTGGGCCTGCTCGTCAGCCGCTGGCTGCCCTCGGTTCGGGTGGTGAATTGGGTCAACGTTCTGGTGCTGGTACCGCTGCTCTCTACTGTGTTCGTGGCCCTCGGAGCGGCCATGGCGGCACCGCCGAAATGGCAGGCCTTGGCCGCGGGCCCGACCCTGGGTGCCTTGACCGCTCTGACGCTGGGGCTTTGGCTGGCGCTGCAATGGCTCAACGGCCCGATCCGCGCCGGCTTTCGTTGGCCGCTGTCGCAGCGCGCCGCCGGCGCCGGCGTTTTTGCGATGGCCTGGCTGATCGCGGAACTGCTCGGCTTGAGCGCCGCGCCCCAGATCAGCCTGGTGACACCGGCCGAGGCCGACGGCTGGTTGGGCGCGATGCCAGCCAACGCCATCGACGCGCGCCTGATGTTGCTGGCGCTGGGCTTTGGCGGCTTCGTGCTGGTGATGGGATTGGTGTGTGCGCTGGTCGATTCACGCACCGGTCGTCGCGCACAGGCCTTGTCCGGTTCGCTGTACGCGGCCAACAAGCGCTTGCGGCAACTCGCCTTCCAGGATGCCCTGACCGGCCTGCCCAACCGCGGCCACTTTGAGGAGCGGCTGGAGTCGCTGTTGGCGCATGTCGGCCGCAGCCCGTCGGCAATGGCGGTGTTGTTCATCGACATCGACGGCTTCAAGGCCGTGAACGAGTCCTTTGGTCACGGCGCAGGCGACGAAGTGCTGCAGGAAGTTGGGCGGCGCCTGGCGGCCCTGGCCCGGCCGCAGGACACGGCGGCGCGCGTCGGTGGTGACGAGTTCGTGCTCCTGGTGGCAGCGCCGGGCTCGCACGAGGCGGCCGCTGCGGTGGCGCAGCGCACCCTGCATGCCCTGATCTCGCCCTATGCCCTGTCGGGCGGTCGCGAGGCCCGCTTGTCGTGCTCGATCGGCATTGCCCTGTTTCCCGAGCATGGGCCGACGAGTCGCCTGATTGGCAATGCCGACGCCGCCATGTTCGCCGTCAAGCGCACCGGAGGTTCAACCTACGCCTTTTTTGAGCCGCGCATGGAGCTCGACGCCAGCGACCAACTGGCGCTGCAGAACGACTTGCGTCAGGCCATTGAAGACGGCGGCCTGGTGCTCTATTACCAACCCAAGGTCGATGCACGTACCGGCGAGTTCACCGGCGCCGAGGCCCTGGTGCGCTGGCAACATGCAGAGCGCGGCGCTGTCGGCGCAACCGAGCTGATTGCCGTGGCCGAGCGCTTCGGCCTGATCGGTGCGGTCGGCGAGTGGGTGCTGGACGAGACCTGCCGCCAGATTCGCGCCTGGGAGAACGCCGGCCTGCGCATGCGCATTGCCGTCAACCTCTCGGCCCACCAGTTGCGCCAGGACGACCTGGTTCAGCGCATTCGCCAAACCCTCAAGCGCCACCGCGTCGACGCATCTTTGTTGACCTTCGAGATCACCGAGAGCGTGGCCATGGAAGACACCAACGCCACGCTGCGCTCGTTTGCGCAACTGGCGCGTGCCGGTGCCTCGCTGGCGATCGACGACTTCGGCACCGGCCACTCCAGCCTGGCCTACCTGCGCACCTTGCCGGCGCGCCAGCTCAAGATCGATCGCAGTTTCGTGTCCGATCTCGGCGTGAGCGGCGATGCCATGGCTGTCGTCGATGCCGTCATCCGCCTGGCCCACGCGCTGGGCCTGCGCGTGGTCGCCGAAGGCGTGGAGACCGAACGCCAGCGCGACATCCTGCAAACGCTCGGCTGCGATGAGTTCCAGGGCTATCTTTTTGCCCGGCCGATGGACGCCGAGCGTCTGGCCCTGTGGGCGGCCGGCGAAGAGAGCACCCGCCTGTTTGTCGAGAAACGCGCCGTGCCACGCGAGCCCGCACCGCCGCCCACTGCGCCCGGCGAGCCGCCGACCCTGCAGTAGCGTGGGCTGCGGCTAAAGCTGCTCCCAGGGCAGCCCGTCGAAGCGCCAGCCGTTGAGGCGGCCGCGCTGAAAGTGGTCGTCGAGTTCGCCTTCGAAGCCGTGCAGGACGTTGACGACTTCGCTGAAGCCAGCGGCTTCGAGCGCCTCGCTGGCCTCCACGGTGCGCTTGCCCGAGCGGCAGATCAGCACCACCGGCCGCGCGGGGTCATCGCTGGCCTCGCGGCGCACCTGGGCCGCAAAGCGCACGGGGTCGGCGTGCATTTCCGGGTACTCGTACCACGGCACATGGACCACGCCGGGCGGGTGGCCGACGTAGAGATACTCGATCTCCATGCGCACGTCGACGAACACGGCCTGGCGGCGGGCTTGCAGGTAGGCATAGGCCTCAAGGGGGGTCAGGTGTTTCATCGTTCCTACAATGTTCGCATGAACGCACCCCTGGCCTATACCCGCGGCGCCGCGCTGCCGGCGCTGCTGGCCCAGCGCATCGTCATCATCGACGGCGCCATGGGCACCATGATCCAGCGCTACAAGCTGGGCGAGTCCGACTACCGCGGCACGCGCTTCAAGGACCACGCCAAGGACCTGAAAGGCAACAACGAGCTGCTGCAGTTGACGCGGCCCGACGTGCTGCTAGAGATCCACGCGGCCTACCTTGCGGCTGGCGCCGACATCATCGAGACCAACACTTTCGGCGCCACGTCGATCGCCCAGGGCGACTACGATTTGTCCGGCCTGGCGCGCGAGATGAACGTCGCCGCGGCGCGCATCGCGCGCCAGGCCGCCGATGCTGCCAGCACGCCCGACAAGCCGCGCTTCGTTGCGGGTGCCCTCGGCCCGACACCGCGCACCGCCAGCATCAGCCCGGACGTGAACGACGCGGGGGCACGCAATGTCAACTTCGAGGAGCTGCGCGCGGCTTACCGCGAACAGGCCGAGGGCCTGCTCGAAGGCGGCGCCGACCTGTTCCTGGTCGAGACCATCTTCGACACCTTGAACGCCAAGGCCGCGATCTTCGCGCTGGACGAGCTGATGGAAGAGACCGGCGAGCGCCTGCCGGTGATCATCTCCGGCACCGTCACCGACGCCTCGGGGCGCATCCTGTCGGGCCAGACCGTGGCTGCCTTCTGGCACTCGGTGCGGCACGCCCGGCCGCTGGCCATCGGCCTGAACTGCGCGCTTGGCGCGGCTCTGATGCGGCCCTACATCGAGGAGTTGGCCAAGGTGGCGGGCGACTCCTTCGTTTCCTGCTACCCCAACGCCGGCCTGCCCAACCCGATGAGCGATACCGGCTTCGACGAGACACCGGATGTCACCGCCGGCCTGATGGCAGAGTTTGCCAAGAGCGGCTTCCTCAACATTGCCGGCGGCTGCTGCGGCACCACGCCCGACCACATCGAGGCGATTGCGCGTCAGGTCTCGGCCTACCGACCGCGTTCACGCCAGGACCCGCTGTTCGGCGCCTTGCGCGCCGCCTGAGCCGCCGCTGGGCGGGTTCAGCGCTTGCCCGTGGACGCTGTTGCGGCGGAAACCGCTCGGGCGCCCGCGGCCGGCAGCGGCAGGGTCGCGTCGTCGAGCCAGCCGATGCCCTGCGGGGCGATCAACAGGCGCAACTGAACCGGCGCGCCGGCGCGGGCGGTGCCCACGCCGGCCAGGCGCGTGGCGGTGATGCCCCGCGCCAACAGGGCCGCGCGCACTTGCTGGCCGCGTGCGGCGGCCAGCGCCACATTGCCCGCCGTCGCGTCGGTGGGCGCACTGATCGACACCCGCATCGCAGGCTGGCGCCGCAGGCTGGTGCTGATGTACTCCAGCACCTTGGCCAGCGCCGGCTTGACCGTGCTCTTGCCGCTGTCGAAGGAGTTGGCCAGGGGCACATCCACCGCCAGGGTGTTGATATCGACCAGCGTGATCACCACCGGCGTGTCGCGAAACAAGTTTTCCAGCCAGCGTTGCTCGCTGACCAGCGGGGAGACGGCCGGGGTCGCCGGAGCGGCGCGCGGCGCTGCCGGTGGCTGCGCGCCCGGTGCTGGCACGCCGGGCTGCGGCGTGGGTGCTTGCGGCGGCGTGGCACACCCGGCCAGCAGCGCCAGCCAACACAGGCCATGCGCCAGGGGGCGCCAGCAGGGCGCAGAGCGGTCGGTGAGAAGGGTCACGGCAGTGGGGGCATGGGCGCACGGGGCGCGCAGCGGGTTGTCAGCGACGAGGGGCGGGGGCGGGGGCGCCATTGTCGCGGCATTGCGGCTCAGGGCTTGCCGTGTTTCAAGGGGTTGCGATTGGCCGCGGCGGTGCAGCCGTCGTGGCGTGTGGGCCGAGCGTGGGGGGCGCCCACGACGCCAGCGCCGCCAGGGCGGCCTCGCGCCGCTCGACGCTCATTGGCCGCAGCGCCCGGATGACGCGCGCGACCCGCTCGACATCGACCTGGCCACGCTGTTGTTCTGCGTTCAACAGGGCGTCGGGTTGCGGCAGCAGGCTGGCCAGCCAGGCGGCGGCCACCGGGCCCGCGGCGGCGGCGTCGCGCAAGCCCAGGTGCACGCGCGCGGCGCGCTCGGCACCGCACACACCCTGGCCCCAGGGTGCGAGCGCCAGGTAGAGCTGCAGGATGCGTGGCTTGCCCAAGGTGCGCTCCATTTCCACGGCATAGAGCAGCTCGCGCAGCTTGCGCGCGGCGCTGCGGTCGTCGCCCGTGAACAAGCGCTTGGCCAACTGCTGCGTCAGCGTGCTGGCGCCGCCCAGCACTGCACCGGCCTGCTGGTTGTGTTGCAAGGTGTCGGTGAGGGCGGCGAGGTCGTAGCCGGGGTGCTCGAAGAAGCGCTGGTCTTCGGCGGCGACCACGGCCCGCGGCAGCCAGCCGGTGGCCGCTGGCACATCGAGCCTGCGGC
>JANNGJ010000326.1:0-14688 GCA_031403815.1 Burkholderiales bacterium
GAAGGTGTGCAGGTGCGTCTGTTCAACCCCTTCACCCGCGCCCGCGGCAGCGGTGCCTTGGGCCGCTTCGCGGCAGCGCCCTGGGACTGGGGCCGCATCAACCACCGCATGCACAACAAGCTCTTTGTGGCCGACGGCGCCTGGGCCTTGTTCGGCGGCCGCAACATCGCCGACATCTACTACCTGAAGCTGGACGCCGACAACTTCATCGACATCGACGTGCTCGCCGCCGGTGCGCTGTTGCCCTTCATGCAGGCCGAGTTCGACCGCTACTGGAATGCGCCCACGGTCTACCCGCTGGCCAGCATCGTCAAGCCCCTGCCGGATGTTGCGGGCGAGGCGCCGGCGCTGCTTGCCGACTTCGACCGCCTGACCGAGCCTGCCCGGGCAGCATTGAGCATGCCTGCGCAGATGGCCCCCAAAGACGTGCTGGGACAGCCGCCCGTGGGGCGCCAATTGGACGAACCCCGTATTGCCTTGTTGGCCGGCCACGCCCAGGTGCTGGCCGATCACCCAGAAAAGCCGTTCCAGGGCGCCGCTGGCGGCGACCTGATGAACAGCAGCGTCACCTACGGCGTCTACCAGGCCATGATGCAGGCGCAGCGCGACGTGATGGCTTCGTCACCCTATTTCGTACCCGGGCGCGCTGGCCTGGCCCTTCTGACGGCACTGCGCGAACGCGGCGTTCAAGTCAGCGTGCTCACCAACTCGCTGGCGTCGACGGATGAGCCCCTGGTGCACCTGGCCTACGCGCGCTACCGCGAGGCCCTGCTGGGCGCCGGCGTTCAGCTGTTCGAACTCAGCCAGGAGCGCGTGAAGGAGAACATGCGCATGTTCCTCTTCGGTGCCTCGCTGGGCCGGCTCCATGCCAAGACGGTGGTCGTCGACGAGCGCCTGGCCTACATCGGCTCGATGAACCTCGACCCGCGTTCGGCAACCCTGAACACCGAGTTCGGCGCCCTCATCGACAGCCCGGCGCTGGCCAAGCAACTCAAGGCCCTGATCGACATCGATCGCCTGCACAGCGCCTATGCGCTGCGCCTGGCGCCCGACGGCAGTTGCTGCGAATGGATCATCCCCGACAGCGACGGTCTCCAGTTTCTGAGCCTGGAGCCGGATTCACGCTGGTGGATGCGCTGGCTGGGCAGCTTGCTGCAGCCGCTGGCTCCGGAAGACCATCTTTAGCAACGGCAGACGGGCGTTCAGCCACCCGTGAAATCCACCGCGCCGATCGTCGTTCTGGGCTTGTCTGTGTTCCCGATGGCGCCTGCGCATGCCCAGGTCGGCACGACCACGCCTGCGCAGGTGAAGATGGACCGCGACGAGATCAAGGCCATGCGCGACCAGTTTCTGAGTATGAAAACCTGGGTGTTGACGCCGCTCCTCTTGTGACCCACGGTGCTGACGATCGCCTGACCCTGCTCACTGCTGTGCGGTTTGAACATCTGAGCGGAAAGGTCACCAGCCTGCTGGGTCAGTCGGGCATCGGCTGATTCAACTGATCAGGGTCACCTCCGCGTCGGCGCACACACACTGATGGCGCCTGCTGGCGCCAGTCGTCGGTGTGCGGCGGCCGAGCGGAAGATCGTCAAGTACGTCGAACCTTGCGGCGCGCCAGCGTCAGTGCCTCCTGCAGCGCGGCGTTCGGGGAGAAGGCTCAGTTCAGCGCAAGAGCGAAGGAACTGAAGCCTCGCTCGGAGAGCGCGGCAGCCTTGGCCACGATGGCCTTCTCGTCGGCGTCCATCTTGAGGTCGAATCGTGCTGCGCTGGTCATCGGTCGCCCTTTTTCAGTTACTGCGGTTTACCGTAGCTCGAGGCTGTCGGGTCAGAGGGCCAGCCGCGCTAACGCAGTGGCTGCAATCTCACCACGCAAGTGGCCGTAGTGCCGCTCGATCATCGCAACGCTGGTGCCCGAGATCTGGGCCACCGTGAGCAGATCAAGCCCGTCGTGCACAAGGTCGCTGATCACACTATGGCGTGACGTGTAGGCCGTGGTCTCGCTCGGCAGCTCGGCCGCTTCGACGGCCGATTTGATGGGCCACTTCCAGGCATCCTTGTTCCACGCCATGCCGTCGGCGCGCGAAAGCAGCGGCGCGGTCGGCGGCTTGTCCTGGGCGGCTGCCTCGAAGAGCGTCGCCGTCACTTCGGGCAACTTGATCCGCCGATCCTTGCCACTCTTGTCTTGACCGATCTTGAGCACCTTCAGGCGCTGGTCGAAGTCGCCAGCCGTGAGTTTCGCCAAGGCGCCTGGCCGCAGCGGGAGTTGGCACAGACCGTGCAGAAACGCGCCGAGGGCAGCCGGTGCCGGCTCGATGAACTGGAGCCTCTGTGCCCGGTCCAGGTAGAGCTCGCGGCGCTGATCGGCATTCTTGATGGGGCGCAGCTTGCTACGCCACGCGAAGTCCGTCGTCAGCAGTCCGTCCAGATACGCGAGGTTCAGGGCGGCTCGGAAGCAGGTCATGTCGCGGTTCAGCGTGCTGTCCGATCGACGCTAGCCCCGTCGCGAACCGCTGCGCGTGGGAAGCTCCTTCAGGAACTTGCGCCAGCCCTCCAGCTGCACAGGGGTCAGCTTGGGCAACTCGGTTGCCGCCAGCTTTGCGTGGTTCAGCACGTAGTTCTTGAACCGTACTTCGGCATCGTTGGCGGCTCGCTCCGACTTGGTAGCTCGCAAGTGGCGCACGTACTTTGAGCACGCATCTGCGACGGTTGCCGAGCCAGCCGCGCCGCCGCGACCAAGGTGTTCGAACCACGTTTGCGCAGTCTTTTGCGCTGCATCGAAGCGGAGGTGATCGGGCAGTTCAGGCAGTGCACCAAGCGCCTTGTAGTGCTCCTTCCCAGAACTCTCCTGCATGGCTCGGGCGATCCAGTTGCCGTGACCGGCGCTGACCATCTTGCGAAAGCCCAGGTAGCAGCCTTCGCTGACCCGATGCCAGTACGGCTCGCGGCGCGGCTTGAGCCTGTCGCGCGATGAGACGGTGTCGATCTTGGTGGCCACGGTCGAATTGGGGTACGGAAAAAGTACGGAAAACGTTCCCGTACTCTAGCGAACTTCCAGGGATCAAAACAAGCCGCTTTCATAGGTAAAACAGCGTCCCAGGACATCCCGGAAAGTACCGTTTGCCCACCTCGACATGGTGGGGGTCGTTGGTTCGAGTCCAATCGCGCCTACCAAATACGGTAGGAAGAACAAGCACTCAGCGCAAACGCTCGGTGCTTTTTTCTTTCAGCGTCTGTGGCACGCCAGTCGCGCAGTCTTGTTCCTGGCCCTGGCAGCAGTGAGCCAGTAGATGGGCCATCAGCGCATTCATGTGCTCAATGGCAGGGCGGTAAATCAGGTGGCGCCCTTCGCGCTGCTGTGACGCCAATCCCGAGTTCAACAGTTCCTTCAAGTGGAAGGACAGCGTTGACGCTGGCAGGTTGAGCGTGGCCGCCAGCGCACTGGGGGTCAGCCCCTGAGGGCCGGCACCAATCAGGCTACGGAAGATACGCAGGCGCATGCCTTGGGCCAGGGCGGCGAGTGTGATGACGGCCGTCTTCTCGTCCATCAACTGCGCCCGGTCAAGGCGGGCCGGGTCGGCAGGGCCAGGGTGATCAGCCAGCACGCCATCAGCATCGCGGCGGAACCGCAGAGCGAGAACAGCAAGCCGCCCCATTGGTACAAGAGCCCCGACAGCACGGTGCCGAAGAGTCGCCCCAGCGCATTGGCGGCGTAATAGAAACCAACATCCTCGGCAGCCTTCTCCGAGCCGGCGTAGGCCAGGATGAGATAGGAGTGCACCGAGGAATTGACGGCAAACGCAAACCCGAAAACCCCCAGGCCACCGACCACGACCCACTCCAGGTGCGGCGCCCTCATCGCCACCGCGATGGCCAGGGCGATGGGCACGACAGCCAGCAGCGCTGACCAAAGCCGCGCAGCCGGCACCTCGGTGCTCAAGCCGTCGTCACTGCGCTTGACCAACGCGGGTGCCAACGCCTGCACCAGGCCGTAGCCGATGGTCCACGCCGCCAGGAAGCCACCGACCATGGTGAAGGTCCATCCCGCGGCGTACAGGAACACGGGCACGCCGACCACAAACCACACATCGCGCGCGCCGAACAAGGCCACACGCGCGGCCGCCAGCAGGTTGATGGCGCGGCTCTTGGCGAACAGTTCCTTGGCCGACTTCGAAGCCTTGGCCTTGCCCATCAGCGGCGGCACGAAGCTGACCACGCCCGCCAGCACCAGTGCCAGCAGCCCGGCCAGGGTCCACAGCGCGGCCCCAAACCCGAGTTGGTCCAGCAACAGGCCGCCGAGGAAGAAGCCCACGCCCTTCATCGCGTTCTTGCTGCCGGTGAACCAGGCCACCCACTTGAAGAGTTGGCTTGAATCCGATCCGGCCGTGCTGGCGGTGAGCTTGATGGCCGACTTGCTGGCGGTCTTGGTCAGGTCCTTGGCGACACCGCAGACACCCTGCGACAAGAGCACCCAAGCCACCGACATCGTCACGCTCCAGTGGGGTGACAACTGCGACAGCAGCACAAAGCCGGTGATCTGCGTGCACAGCCCCACCGTCAGCATGCGCTGGATGCCGTAGCGCGTGGCCAGCCAGCCGCCAAGCAGGTTGGCCACCACGCCCATGGCCTCGTAAAGAAGGAACAGAAACGCCAGCGTGAAGGGCGAGTAGCCCAGCCGGTAGAAATGCAGCAACACCAGCATGCGCAGCGCGCCGTCGGTGAGCGTGAAGCCCCAGTAGGCGGCGGTGACGATGGCGTAGTTGCGGGTGCCGGTGTTCATGGCGCCAGCGCTTCGCTCAGAGGCCCTGTTGCTGCATGTGGCAGGCCAGGTCCACCATGCGGCAGGCATAGCCCATCTCGTTGTCGTACCAGGCGTAGACCTTGAGCATGGTGCCGTCGGTGACCAGGGTCGAGAGCGCATCAACGATGCTGCTGCGCGTGTCGCGGGCGTAATCGGCACTGACCAGAGGGCGCTCCTCGTAGCCGAGGATCCCGGCCAGCGGGCCCTTTGCCGCTGCAGCGAACAGCCGGTTCACCGCCTCGGCGCTGGTTTCGCGCTGAAGCTCGAACACGCAGTCGGTCAAGGAGGCGTTCAGCACGGGCGCGCGCACCGCGTGGCCGTTGAGCTTGCCTTTCAACTCGGGGTAGATCAACGCAATGGCGCTGGCGCTGCCTGTTGTGGTCGGCGCCAAACTGAGCATGGCGCTGCGCGCGCGGCGCAGGTCCTTGTGTGGTGCATCGACCATCAGGTTGGTGTTGGTCGGGTCGTGGATGGTGGTGATCTGGCCATGGCGTATGCCCAGCGCCTCGTGCACGACCTTCACGATGGGTGCCAGGCAGTTCGTCGTGCAGGACGCCGCCGTGACGATGCGATGCCGCAGCGGGTCGTAGAGGTGGTGGTTGATGCCGACGACGATGTTCAGCACATCCCCCACCTTCACCGGCGCGGCCACGATGACCCGCTTGGCACCGCGGTCGAGGTGGCCCTGGAGCGTCTCGGGCGTCAGAAACTTTCCCGTGCACTCAAGGACCAGATCAACGCCAAGCTCGCCCCAAGGGACTTCGGCCGGTGCGGCGTGCGACGAGAAGCCTAGGTGCCGATCGTTGATTCGAATGCTCGACCCGTCCTCGGCAGCGATGTCAGCGCGCCAGCGCCCCTGCACGCTGTCGAACTGAAGCAAGTGCGCGGTGGCCGCGGCGCCGCCCTTCAGTTCGTTGACGTGAACAACATCCAGACGGTTGGCCACTCTCGGATCTTCGGCTGGACGCTCGGCGGCGCCCAGCGCAGCCCGCAAGGCCAGTCGGCCAATGCGGCCCATGCCATTGATACCTGCTTTCATGTCGGGACGGCCTTGTCGATGGTGAAGCTCTGGATGATTCCAGGACTGTCGAAATGATGCCCCCAGCCAGTGACAGCTGCGTGACAGCCGCGTGACAGCGCACGGCGCGGCGCAGCCTGAAGCGGCCCTGGGCGCGTCAAGCATCGATGACATACTCGCCGCCTTTGGGCTCGCCAGGCCCGAATTTCGACGAGGTTTGAAGAGGATGTCGATCTTCCCGCCCGATCATGCGCAACGCTACCTGCTCGCCGAGGAGGTGCATGCCCGGCCGCCCGAGGCGATGCGGGCGCCGGCACGCGCGAGCTATGTGGCCGTGCTGGTGGACGCCGACGAGCGCGAGCGTGAGCTGCGCCATCTTGAAACCCTGTGCCAGCGTTTCGCCGTCGCCGGCCCCGCGGCCAACGCCACCCACTTTCGCGCCAAGCTGGGTGCCCTGAGCCTGAAGTGGGAACGCCACGGCGAGTTCTCTGGCTACACCTTCACGGTCACTGGCCTCAGCGACAAAGACTTTGCAGATACTGCAGCCGCTCAGTTGCCCTCCGGCTGGCTGAGCGCCGTGCCGGGCCAGACCATGACCGCCGTACACGCGGTGTTGCGCACAGTGGCGGCTCAGCCCCCCGACGCCGCAGCACTGGCCGAAACTTTCGGCGGCCACACCGTGGTCGGCGCCGACATCGCCGAAGGCGCGGCCCTCGTGTTCACCGACTTTCACCTCAATGATGACGGCTGCACCCACTTCCTGGTGCTCGACCGCCATCTGGGCGACCGCCAGGCCGGGCGCCTGCTGCAACGCCTGTTCGAGATCGAGGCCTACCGCATGCTGGCGCTGTTGGCGCTGCCGATTGCGCGGCGCCAGTCGCCGCGCATCGCGGCCATCGAGCGCTCCCTGGCCACGCTCACCGACGGCATCGCCCGTGACGAGGGCGACGATGAAGCGCTGCTGCACGAGTTGACGCGCCTGGCCGCCGAAGTCGAGAGCGGCATCGCTGCGAGCCAGTTTCGCTTTGGCGCCTGCGAGGCCTATCACGGCCTGGTCAAGCAGCGCATCGCCGAGCTGCGCGAGGTCCGCCTGCCGGCGCTGCAGACCATTGACGAATTCATGGGCCGGCGCCTGACCCCGGCCGTGGCCACCTGCGCCACCGTGTCGCAGCGCCTGCGCGGCCTGGCCGAGCGCGTGGCCCAGGCCAGCGCGCTGCTCTCGACGCGGGTTGACATTGCGCGCGAGCGCCAGAACCAGGCCCTGTTGGCCTCGATGGACCGCCGCGCCAAGCAGCAACTGCGCTTGCAGCAGACGGTCGAGGGCCTGTCGGTCGCGGCCATCGTGTACTACGTCGCCGGCCTGCTCGGCTATGCGGCCAAAGCGCTGCACGCGGGGGGCCTGCGCGTCAATCCCGACCTGGTTGTCGGGGTGGCGATTCCCTTCGTCGCGGCCCTGGTCATCTGGGCGGTGCGACGTGCGCGCCGCCGGCTGCAGATCGCCGACCCCGTGATCGATTGAAATCTCCCTCCATGTCGATTCCCTTTCCCTTCACTGCCATCGTCGGCCAGGACGAGATGAAGCAGGCCATCCTGATCGCCGCAGTCGATCCGTCGATCGGTGGCGTCTTGGTCTTCGGCGACCGCGGCACCGGCAAGTCCACCGCGGTGCGTGCCCTGGCCTCGTTGCTGCCGCCGATGCGTGTCGTGGTGGGCTGCCACTACGGCTGCGACCCGGTGGCACTGTCTGCTGCCTGCGCCGATTGCCGCACCCGCCGCGAGCGCGGCGAAAAGCTCAAGAGCGCGTCGGTGCCGGTGCCGGTGGTCGATCTGCCGCTCGGCGCCACCGAAGACCGCATCGTCGGCGCTCTCGACCTCGAACGCGCGCTGGCCCGCGGTGAGAAGGCCTTCGAGCCGGGCCTGCTGGCGCGGGCCAACCGCGGCTTCTTGTATGTGGACGAAGTCAACCTGCTCGAAGACCATCTGGTCGATCTGCTGATCGACGTCGCGGCCTCGGGCGAGAACGTGGTCGAACGCGAGGGGCTTTCGGTGCGGCACCCGGCGCGCTTCGTGCTGGTCGGCAGCGGCAACCCCGAAGAAGGCGAGTTGCGACCGCAACTGCTCGACCGCTTCGGTCTGGCCGTCGATGTGAAGACACCGACCGAGCTGGCCACCCGGGTCGATGTGGTGCGCCGCCGCGATGCCTTCGAGCGCGACCCCGCTGCCTTCAGCGCCACCTGGGCCGCTGCCGACGAGCGCATCCGGCGCCGGCTGCTGGCCGCCCGCAAGCAGCTGGCCGCCATCGAACTGCCCGATGCAGTGCTCGAGCGCGCAGCCGAGCTGTGCCTGGCGCTGGGCACCGACGGCTTGCGCGGCGAGCTGACCCTGATGCGCGCGGCGCGTGCGCTCGCCGCCTACGAGGGCAAGGCGTGTGTCGGCAACGACCACCTGCGCCGCATTGCCGCGCCCGCCTTGCGTCACCGGTTGCGCCGCAACCCGCTCGATGAGTCCGACGCCTCGGCACGCGTCGAACGGGCCGTGGTCGAGCTGTTCGGGCCGGCATGAGGTTCGGCGCGGTGGTGGCACCGGCCCACACCGCGGCCGCCTTGTTGGCCGTGGACCCCCGTCTGTTCGGCGGCGTGCGCTTGAAGAGCGCAGCCGGCCCGCGCCGCGACGCCTGGCTGGCCGTCTTGCGCGCCCTGCTGCCGGCCGACGTGCCGTGGCTGCGCTTGCCGCTGCACATCGCGGATGAACGGCTGCTCGGCGGCCTGGACCTGGCCGCCACGCTGGCCAGTGGCCGCCCCGTGGCGCATCGCGGTGTGCTGGCCCAGGCCGATGGCGGCATCGTCGTTGCGGCCATGGCAGAGCGCCTGAGCCGCGGCACCGCAGCCCGCCTGGCCCAGGTGCTTGACCTGGGCGCAGTGCAGACCTCGCGCGACGGCATGACACTCAGCAGCCACGCGCGCATCGCCCTGATTGCGCTGGACGAGGGCATCGATGAAGAGGCCTTGCCGGCAGCGCTGGCCGACCGCCTGGCCTTGCACATCGACCTGGATGCACCGGTGCTGGACGACGGCCCGACCCGGTCGGCCGCCGAGGTGGCTGCGGCGCGCAATCGCCTGCCGCAGGTGCGCTGCGACGATGCCACGCTCGAGGCCTTGGTGGCTGCTGCGGCGGCCTTCGGCATCGCCTCGGCGCGCGCCGGCTGGTTTGCGCTGTGCGCCGCCCGCGCTGCGGCGGCGCTGGCGGGCCGTGACAGCGTCAGCGCAGACGACGCGCGCATGGCGGTGCAGTGGGTGTTGGCGCCGCGCGCAACGCAGTTGCCCGAGTCGGCCGCGGGAGCGGACCGTGCCGAGGCGGCGCCGCAAGATCCATCAGCAGCACCCGAACCGCCCGAACCACCAGCGCCGCCCGAGTCGGCCGCCGACACCGCGCCGGCCGATCCGCCGCCCAGCCCGGCGGACGACGACAGCCTCGCGCCCGATGCGGCGCTCGACGATCAATTGATCGCCGCTGCCCGCGCCGCCATGCCGGCCGGACTGCTGGCCCTGCTCCAGGGGGGCGGCTTGCGCGAGCGGCGTAGCACCAGCGCCGGCCGCGTTGGCGCATTGGCGGCCTCCAAGCAGCGTGGCCGCCCAGTCGGCGCTCGCCGTGGCGAGCCGCGCGGCGGTGCGCGGCTGAATCTGATCGAGACCCTGCGCGCTGCGGCGCCATGGCAGCGCATGCGCCGGGCGCAGGGGCCGGCTGCGGCAGCCGCGACACCGCAGCGTGTCTTGGTCGAACGCGATGACCTGCACATCACGCGCTACCAGCAGCGCCGCGCCACCACCACCGTGTTCGTGCTCGATGCCTCGGGCTCGGCCGCGCTGCACCGGCTGGCCGAAGCCAAGGGCGCCGTCGAGTCGTTGCTGGCCGACTGCTATGCGCGGCGTGACAACGTCGCCGTGATCGGTTTTCGCGGCGCGGGCGCACAACTGCTGCTGCCGCCCACGCGCTCGCTGGTGCGCGCGCGGCGCAGCCTGGCCGGCCTGCCGGGCGGCGGTGGCACGCCACTGGCGGCGGGCCTGGACGCCGCCCGCAGCCTGGCTGAGGTGGTGCGTCGCGGGGGCGCCACGGCCTTGCTGGTGGTGCTGACCGACGGCCGCGCCAACATCGCACGCGACGGCTTGCCAGGCCGTGAACGTGCGCAGACCGACGCGCTGCAGGCAGCGCGATCGCTGGCCGCACTCGGCTGCGCCACCCTGCTGGTCGACACCTCGCCCCAGCCCACGGCAGCAGCGCAGACCCTTGCCGTGGCCATGAATGCGCGCTACCTGGCGCTGCCCTACGCGGCGGCGCAGGTGGTGTCGAGTGCGGTGCGAGCCCAGCGCGGCTGAGCGCGTGAGCCGTGGCAGGGCGTGTGGCGGATCCCCTCAACTGGGCGCATGACAGCCTGAGCTGGCCGCACGCACGGGCGAGTGCCTTCGTCAGCGTCGGCGCATTGCGCTGGCATGTGCAGCGCCTGGGCCCGAGCGGCGCACCGCAAATCGTGCTCATCCATGGCACCGGGTCGTCGAGCCATTCCTGGCGCCACCTGGCGCCGCTGCTGTGCACGGACTTCGAGGTGGTGCAGTTCGACTTGCCCGGCCATGGCTTCACCCACACGCCCGCTTCGCAGGCGCTGTCGTTACCCGGCATTGCCGACGCCGTGGCCTCGTTGTTGGCGCTGCTGCAGGTGCGCCCCGCCTTGGTGATCGGGCACTCGGCGGGGGCCGCGGTCGCGGCGCAACTGGTGCTCGACCAATCCATCGCACCGCAAGCGCTGGTGGCACTCAACGGCGCACTCCTGCCGCTGCACGGGGTGGCCGGTCGTATCTTCTCGCCAATGGCGCGCGCCCTGGCTTCGCAGACCTTGGTGCCGCGCCTGTTCGCCTGGAACGCGTCGCGACCCGCGGTGGTCGAGCGCCTGATCGCCGGCACCGGCTCGCAACTTGATGCCGAAGGGTTGCGCCTGTACGGCCGGCTGGTCAGCGATGCCGGCCATGCAGCCGGGGCCCTGCGCATGATGGCGGCCTGGGACCTGCAAGCGCTGGCCGTGCGCTTGCCGCAACTGGCCGTGCCCCTGCACCTGGTGGCAGGTGCGCGCGACCGCACCTTGCCCCATGGGCACTCCGAGCGCGTCCAGCAGGCCGTACCCAGCGCCCGACTGAGCCTACTTGCGCAGCTCGGTCACCTCGCGCATGAAGAGGACGCCCCGCGCGTGCTGGCAGTCCTGGCGCCTGACCTGGCGCGGCTGCGCGTCTGATCCGGGGTTGGGTTGAGGCGGCCGGCAGCGGTCGCCTGCAAACGGCCGCAAGCAACTGTTCGTGCCCCTGGCAGCGGACGCGACGGCGTCGGCATCAGGGGCGGGCGCTTGCCTGATTGACGCCGCGCAAGCGCAGTGTCTATACTGCATTACACATCGGTGTGACAGTCAAGCGTGACTAAGCAGGCCTGGCGCACCGCAACTTTGCGGAGCTCATGCATGTCGTCAGTGCAAAGGATCGATCAGGCCATCGCCCGGGCGCTGCAGTCTGCCGAGGCCCGTGGCGCGCCGCCGCGCCTGGCCGCGGCGATTCGCCATGCGGTGTTGCCCGGTGGGGCGCGCATTCGGCCGCAGTTGACCCTGGCGGTGGCCGCCGCCTGTGGTGACGATGCGCCCGAGCTGGCCGACGGTGCTGCCGCTGCGCTTGAGCTGATGCACTGCGCGTCGCTGGTCCACGACGACTTGCCCTGCTTCGACGACGCCTTGCTGCGCCGCGGCCGCCCCTCGGTGGTGGCCGCTTATGGCGAACGCTGCGCCGTGCTGGCGGGCGATGCATTGATCGTGATGGCCTTCGAAGCCCTGGCCCTGGGCGCGGGCCGTGCGCCCCTGCGTTTGCCTGCGCTGATGGCCGTGCTGAGCGCGCGCGTGGGCATGCCCCAGGGCATCGTGGCCGGGCAGGGCTGGGAGTGTGAAGACTGGGTTGCGCTGCCCGACTACCAACGTGCCAAGACCGGCTCGCTGTTCGCTGCTGCCACCGAGATGGGTGCCTTGGCCGCGGGCGCCGAGCCTGCGCCGTGGCGCGCCTTCGGCGAGTGCCTGGGCGAGGCGTATCAGATCGCCGACGACATCCGCGACGTGGCCGGCGACGTGCAGTCGATAGGCAAGCCGGTGGGCCGCGATCGCACGCTCGGGCGCCCGAGCGCGGTAGCCGAGTTTGGCATGGCTGGCGCGCTGGCCTGCTTCGAAAGCCTGGTTGATCGCGCCGGGGCGGCGGTGCCCGAGGGGCCGGGCGCGCGCACCCTGCGCGCGATCCTGCACGCCGAGGCCGAGCGCCTGTTGCCATCGTCGCTGCGTGCCCAGGCCTTGCCCATGGCTTCAGCCGCTGCCTGAGGCGCTGCATTGACACAAGGCTTGATCGATGTCTGCCGAAGCCAGCATGAACCCCGGATGGCGTGACCGCTGGTTCGCCCAGCGCGACCGCCTTCTCACCAGCCCGCGTTTTCAGCAGGCCGCCAGCCGTTTTGTCGGCACACGGCCGATCGCCCGGCGGCGCGCGCGCGGCCTGTTTGATCTGGTTGCCGGGTTTGTCTACTCTCAGCTGCTGCTGGCCTGCGTGCAACTGCGCTTGTTTGACCGCTTGGCCGAGGCGCCGATGACGGCCGCGGCCTTGGCGCAAGAAGGCCAGATGCCGTTGCTGTCAGCCGAGCGCCTGCTGGAGGCTGCTGCTTCGCTCGGGCTGATCGAGGCGCGGGGCCCGCAGGACGACGGCCAGGCGCGCTGGGGTCTGGGCCCGCTCGGCGCGGCGATGGTTGGCAACACCGCGGTGGCCGCGATGATCGAGCACCACCACGCGCTCTATGCCGATCTGGCCGATCCACTCGCCTTGCTGCGCAGCGAGCGTGGCGGTGGCGCCTTGTCGCGCTACTGGGCCTATGCCGAGTCGGCCGAGCCGGGCGCGCTGCAGGGCCAGGCCGTGGCACCGTACTCCGCCCTGATGTCGGCCTCACAGCCGCTCGTGGCCGGGCAGGTGCTCGATGCTTACCCCATCGGTCGTCACCGCTGCCTGCTCGACCTGGGAGGCGGGGAGGGCGTGTTCGCCGCCACGGCGCTGGCGCGCGCGCCACGCCTGAAGGCGATGGTGTTTGACCTGCCGGCGGTGGCGGCCAACGCACGCAGCCGCTTTGCCGAACTTGGCCTGGCCGACCGGGCCCAGGCCTTTGGTGGCGACTTCCTGCGCGACAGCTTGCCCGCGGGGGCCGATGTGGTCTCGCTGGTGCGGGTGAACTACGACCACGACGACGCACCTGCGCTGGCGATTCTGCGCGCCGCGCGCAGCGCCCTGCCGGTGGGTGGCACCCTGCTCTTGGCCGAGCCGATGGCCGGCGCTGCCGGCGCCGAGCCCATGGGCGCGGCCTACTTCGGCATGTACTTGATGGCGATGGGCAGCGGACGCTCACGCAGTGCGGCGGCGTTGTCGGTGCTGCTGCAGCAGGCGGGCTTCGACCGCATTCGGCAGCGCGCCACGGCCTTGCCGCTGCAGGCGGGCTTGATCGTGGCGCGGGCCGCGTAGGGCGCAGCGCATCGGGCAAACCCGATGTTGATGGGAAAGAGCGTAAATCCTGCTTGACACATGAGAAGGTAACGCTACGATGACACCCACACCGAGCCCCTGCATGACGCTGTACCCCTTGCTCCCACCCCAGTGCCCGACGGGCCGCCTTTCGGAGGCGCAATCATGAACACGCATGCGGTTGTGATGGAGCAGCCAGAACACCTGGCGCTGAGCCGGCTCGATCTCGAAGCGGCGAAGGACGACGACGTCATCGTCGATGTCGAATGGAGTGGCATTTCCACCGGAACGGAACGCTTGCTCTGGACCGGCACGATGCCGATGTTTCCCGGCATGGGCTACCAGGTGGTGCCGGGCTAGGAATCGGTCGGGAGCGTGCGTCAGGCCGGCCCGCGCTCTGGCCGCCAGGTGGGTGAGCGGGTTTTCGTTCCCGGCGCGCGCTGCTTCGGCGAAGTGCGCGGTCTGTTCGGCGGCTCGGCCTCGCGTCTGGTGGTGCCGGGCGCGAAAGTGGTCACCGTGAGTGAAGAACTCGGCGAACGCGCCGTGCTGCTGGCCCTGGCGGCCACGGCGTATCACGCTGTCGCCGGTGGTGGCAAGCGCGACCCGATCGTGGCGCCTGACCTGATCGTCGGGCACGGTGTCCTGGGTCGCCTGCTGGCGCGCATGACGGTGCTTTCGGAGTACCCGGCACCGACGGTCTGGGAAACCAACCCCGCGCGGGCCGAAGGGGCGATGGGCTACCAGGTGGTGCACCCCGACGACGACGACCGCCGCAACTACCGCGCCATCTACGACGCCAGTGGCGACGCCAAGATCCTTGACCGCCTGATTGCGCGTCTGGCCCCCGGCGGCGAGATTGTGCTGGCCGGCTTCTACAACGAACCCCTGTCCTTCAACTTCGCCCCGGCCTTCATGCGCGAGGCGCAAATCCGCGCCGCGGCCGAGTGGAAGCCGGCCGACATGCTGGCGGTGCGCGAACTCGCCGAGTCGGGTTTCCTGCCGCTCGACGGCCTGATCACCCACCACGCTGAACCGCAGCAGGCCGACAGCGCCTACCGCACTGCCTTCGGTGACAGTGCCTGTCTGAAGATGGTTCTCGACTGGAGTGCGACCGCATGAACAACACGACGATTCCAGCCGAGGCGCCGCTGCGCTTCATGAAGGACCTGAAAGACAACCTGCGCGCCGAGGCCGCGATCGAGCCTGATCCGGTCTCGACCTCGCCGGCCGCAAAGACGACACAGATCATCGCCATCTACGGCAAGGGCGGCATCGGCAAGAGCTTCACGCTGGCCAACCTG
>JANNGJ010000327.1:0-2030 GCA_031403815.1 Burkholderiales bacterium
TACGTGGGCCCCAGCGACATCTGCATGATGTATTCGGTGACCGACGTGCAGGGCATCAACCGCATCAGCGAGAAGGTGCTGGCCAACGCGGCGCATGCGCTCGCTGGCATGGTGATGCACCCGCCCGCGGAGTCGGCGATCACCAAACCGGCGCTGGGCCTGACCATGTTCGGCGTCACCACGCCCTGCGTGCAGGCCGTGGCCAAACGCCTGCAGGACGAGTTCGACTGCCTCGTCTTCCACGCCACCGGCGTAGGCGGTCAGAGCATGGAGAAGTTGGTCGAGTCGGGCCTGTTGGCGGGTGTGATCGATGTGTCGACCACCGAAGTGGCCGACGAAATCGGCGGCGGCGTGCTGTCCGCCGGGCCGACGCGCCTGGACGTCTTCGCGCGCCATGCCCTGCCCTACGTGGGCAGTTGCGGCGCACTCGACATGATCAACTTCGGCGGGTGGGACAGCGTGCCCGAGCGCTTCAAGTCGCGCAAGCTCTACCGCCACAACCCGACGGTGACGCTGATGCGCACCACGGCCGACGAGAACCGCCGCATCGGCGAGTTCATCGCCGCCAAACTCAACGCCATGATCGGTCCGGTTCGCTTCCTGATTCCTGAAGGCGGTGTCTCGGCCATCGACAAACCCGGCCAGCCCTTTCACGACCCCGAGGCCGACCGCGCGCTGTTCACGGCCATCGAGCAGAACTTTCGTGGCGGCGCCGAGCGCAAGCTCCTGCGTCTGCCGCATCACATCAACGACGAAGCCTTTGCCGATGCACTGGTGGCCGCCTGGCACGACGTGCGCAGGACGGCAGCCGGCGCACGTCGCGCCTGACAACCCAACGAGAAACCCATGGCCCGCATTCCACGTCAAACCCTGCTCACGCGCTTTCGCGCCAAGATCGCCGCCGGCCAGCCCCTCGTCGGCGGCGGCGCTGGCACCGGCCTGAGCGCCAAATGTGAAGAAGCCGGCGGCATCGACCTCATCGTCATCTACAACTCGGGCCGTTACCGCATGGCCGGGCGCGGCTCGCTCGCCGGCCTCTTGGCTTACGGCAATGCGAACGAGATCGTCTGCGAGATGGCCAGCGAAGTGCTGCCTGTCGTCAAGCACACGCCGGTGCTGGCGGGGGTGAACGGCACCGACCCTTTCATGATCACCGACCAGTTCCTGCGGCGGATCATCGACCTGGGCTTCAGTGGCATCCAGAACTTCCCCACCGTCGGCTTGATCGACGGCAGCTTCCGCGCCAACCTCGAAGAAACCGGCATGAGCTACGCGCTCGAGGTCGAGCTGATCCGCGCCGCCCACGCCATGGACCTGCTCACCACGCCCTATGTTTTCAGTGAGCAGAACGCCCGCGACATGGCCGCCGCCGGGGCCGACATCGTGGTCTGCCACCTCGGCCTGACGACAGGTGGGGCCATCGGCGCCGGGACCGCGATGAAGCTGAGCGACTGCGTGGCGCCCATCAACGCCTGGGCGGCCGCGGCGCGCAGCGTCAACCCCGAGGTCATCGTGCTGTGCCACGGCGGCCCCATTGCGACGCCGGAGGACGCGCAGTTCATCCTCGGCCAGTGCCCCACCTGCGACGGCTTCTACGGCGCCAGCTCGATGGAGCGACTGCCCACCGAAGTGGCCTTGACCGAAACCACGCGGCGCTTCGTCGCCATGCGGCGCTGACGGCCATGCCGCTGCACGCCCCCTTCACTTTGCTGACGCGCCGCAGCGCCCGTCAGCCTGCCCTCGCTTGACTGGAGAACAACCATGACCGGTGCTGAATTCGGCAACTTCCTCCTCGCCTTGATCGTGGTGGCCATCGTGGTGGCCATCGGCGTCTGGCTGCTGCACTGGCTCTACCTGCGCAGCAGCAAGGAGCGCGCCTTCGTGCGCACCGGCCTGGGTGGGCAAAAGGTGGTGCTCGACGGCGGCGCCTTCGTGCTGCCCATCGTGCACGACGTGACTCGCTCGATCACGGCCTGCTGCGGATCCACTTCCCAAAGGTCCCCAACAAGCGGGGCGAAGCCGTGCAGATC
>JANNGJ010000328.1:0-2425 GCA_031403815.1 Burkholderiales bacterium
ACGCGACGAGCGACGAGGAGAACACGTGATGTGGCAAGCAGTGGTGGTGGCCGCGGTGATCGCGCTCGGCGGGATCGGGGGTGCCCAGGCTCAAGCCCCGGCGCCGGCGGCAGCGCAAACCAAGAAGGAATTGATCGCCAAACTGCTGCAGCTGCAGCAGACCGGGATCGACAACGTCGGGCGCGCCCTCGCCGGCCAGACCTCGCAGCGTGTGCTGCAGGCGGCCGGCCAGGCGATCCCGCGGATGGCAGCCGACAAGCGCGAAGCGGCTGCCAAGGACGTGCAGGCCGACGTGAAGAAGTTCTACGATGAGATCGAGCCCCTGTTGCGCAAGCGGGCCACCGAACTTGCCCCCGCGACCCTGTCACCGGTCTATGAGGAGCGCTTCAGCGAAGACGAGCTCAAGCAGGTCATTGCCTGGCTCGAGTCGCCGGTGTCGAAGAAGTTTCAGCAGGTCGACGGCGAAATCGCCAGCACCTTGGCACAAAAGGTCGTCGCCGACACGCGCGGCACGATTGAGACTCGATTGAAGGCACTCGAAGCCTCCTTGGCCAAGCGCCTGGGTGTGCCCGCACCGGCCGGCGGCAGTGCGTCAGCGCCCAAGAAGTCACCCTGAGCCCTTTCTGGTGTGCGTCTGTCGATGACCGATCCGAGCCCTGCTGCCGACGACCTGCCGGCCCTGCGCCGGCAGATTGACAGCGTCGACCGGGAGTTGTTGGGGCTGCTCAACCGCCGCGCCGGCCTGGCCCTGGCGGTGGGTGAAATCAAGAAGCAGGAAGGCTCGGCGGTGTTCCGCCCTGAACGCGAAGCGCAGGTCATCGACGGCCTGAAAGCCGTCAACGCGGGGCCACTGCCCAATGACTGCGTAGCACCCATCTGGCGCGAAATCATGTCGGCCTCGCGCGCCCTGGAAACCCCCACGCGGGTGGCCTACCTTGGCCCCGCCGGCACCTTCAGCGAGCAAGCCGCACTGGCCTACTTTGGCTCGTCCATCGTGCGCGTGCCCTGCGCCAGCATCGACGAAGTGTTTCGCTGCGCCAGTGGCGGCGCGGCCGATTTCGGCGTGGTGCCGGTCGAAAACTCGACCGAGGGCGTGGTCGCACGTTCGCTCGACCTGTTCTTGACCACGCCGCTGGGCATCATCGGCGAGACCAGTCTGTTCGTGCGCCACAACCTGTTGCGCAAGACCGAGTCGCTTGACGGCCTCACCGCCGTGTGTGCCCACCCGCAGGCGCTGGCCCAGTGCCACAGCTGGTTGGCCGTGCACCTGCCGCATGTCGAACGCCGCCCAGTCTCCAGCAACGCCGAGGGGGCGCGGCTGGCGGCGCACGACGCTTCGCTGGCGGGCATTGCGAGCGAACGCGCAGCCAGTGAGTACGGCCTGCACCTCGTGGCGCCGGCGATCCAGGACGACCCGCACAACCGCACGCGCTTTGCCATCGTCGCCCACCCGCAGACCCATCCGCAACCGCAGGCCTCGGGGCATGACTGCACCAGCCTCGTCGTCTCCGTGACGAACCGCCCTGGCGCCGTGCATGACATGCTGGTGCCGCTGAAAGTGCATGGCGTGTCGATGACGCGCCTGGAGTCGCGACCGGCGCGCTCCGGCCAGTGGGAGTACTACTTCTACATCGACATCGCCGGTCACCCCGATGAAGTTCACGTGGCCACTGCGCTGACGGAGTTGCGCAGCGTGTGCGCCTTCTACAAGCTGCTTGGCACCTACCCGCTGGACACGCATTGACCACGCACCGGGCGCACCGATGATGTTCAACCAGCTCGGCTTGATCGGCTGCGGCCTGATGGGCGGCTCGTTTGCGCTGGCGCTCAAGCGGGCTGGCCTGGTCAAGCGCGTCATCGGCTACAGCAAGTCGCCGTCAACGACGGAGCGCGCCAAGAAGCTCGGCGTCATCGACGACACCGCCGAGTCCGCCCTGTTGGCGGTGTCGGGCTCCGACATCGTGCTCATCGCCGTGCCGGTGGCAGCCACCGAAGCGACGTTCAAGGCCATCCGCCACCTGGTGGAGCCCGGCGTGCTGTTCATGGACGTAGGCTCGACCAAGCGCGACGTGGTCGATGCCGCGCGGCGCGTGCTCAAGGAGCGTGTGCCCAGCTTCGTGCCGGCGCATCCGATCGCCGGCAAAGAGGTGGCCGGCATCGCCCACGCCGATGCCGGCTTGTACAGCGGCCGGCAGGTCATCTTGACGCCGCTGCCCAGCACCGACCCCGCCCTGGTGCAGCGCGCCACTGACGTCTGGAGCGCCATCGGTGCCCAGGTGCTGAAGATGACGCCGGAGAACCACGACGCGGCTTTCGCCGCAGTCAGTCACCTGCCCCACCTGCTGGCATTCGCCTACTTCAGTGCCGTTGTCAAACAGCCGTCGGGCGCAGACTTCCTGGCCCTGGCCGGCCCCGGCTTTCGCGA
>JANNGJ010000329.1:0-1601 GCA_031403815.1 Burkholderiales bacterium
GACGCGATTGGCCGTCTCCGGCATCACGTGGTTCATGAACTGCTTGGCCTGATCGTAGATGTCGTCGGTGTCGATCAGGATCTCGCCGATGTCGGCGGTGAAGTAGTCGCGGATGGCGCGGATGACGAGCGAGCTTTCCTGATAAATCAGGAACGCGCCCTTGCCGGCCTGGGCCGCGCCGTCGATCGCCTCCCACAACTTGAGCATGTAGTTCAGGTCCCACTGCAGCTCAGGCGCGGTGCGGCCGATGCCGGCGGTGCGGGCAATGAGCGACATGCCCTTCGGGTAGTCGAGCTGGTCGAGGTTTTCCTTCAGCTCCTCGCGGTCCTCGCCCTCGATGCGCCGAGAGACGCCGCCGACTCGCGGGTAGATGGGCATTAGCACCAGATAGCGGCCGGCCAGCGAGACGAAGGTCGTCAGCGCCGCACCCTTGTTGCCGCGCTCTTCTTTTTCGACTTGCACCAGCAGCTCGCTGCCGTTGGACAGGACGTCCTGGATCTTGGCGTCACGAACCGAGACACCCTCCTTGAAGTACGCTTTCGAGATTTCCTTGAACGGCAGAAAGCCGTGGCGGTCTTCGCCGTAATCGACGAAGCAGGCTTCGAGCGACGGCTCGACGCGCGTCACTACCGCCTTGTAGATGTTGCCCTTGCGTTGCTCGCGGCCCTCGAGCTCGGTTTCGAAATCGACCAGCTTCTGGCCATCGACGATCGCGAGGCGCCGTTCTTCCGGCTGCGTCGCGTTGATCAGCATGCGCTTCATGTTGCGTGTTCTCCATACATCAACGGAGGCAATGTGGCTCTGCCACTTGACTCCACTCCCCCTCGGGGGGCGGCGGCGGTTTGCCGACGCCTGGGGGCTCGTTGCACAAGTCGATGCACGAGAAGCGCGAAGCCCACCAAGGAGCCGCCCTGGACCGCGGCCGCGCTGGGTGTGCCATAGGCTTCGAGAGCCCAGACCTCCATCTCGCCGAAGCGCTGGCCGCCGAACTGCGCCTTGCCGCCCAGCGGCTGCTGGGTCACAAGCGAGTACGGGCCGGTTGAGCGGGCGTGCATCTTGTCGTCCACCAGATGGTGCAGCTTGAGCACGTGCATGTAGCCAACCGTGACCGGGCGCTCGAAGGCGTCACCCGTGCGGCCATCGTGCAGCGTGGCCTGGGTGCGCGTGGCGTTCAGGCCCTTCTTGGCTGCGAGATCGTCCGGGTAGGCCAGCATCAACATGCCGCGGATTTCTTCTTCCGCCGCACCGTCAAACACCGGCGTCGCAAACGGCACGCCCTTGGCCAAGTTGGCCGCCATCTCGAGGATGTTGTCATCCGACAGCTCGTCGAGCGACTCCGTCTTGCCGCCGCTCTTGTTGTAAAGCTGATCGAACAACTTGCGCAGCTCAGCCACCTTGGTGTGCTCTTGCAGCATGTCGCCAATGCGCTGGCCAATGCCCTTGGCCGCCCAGCCCAGGTGCACTTCCAGCACCTGCCCGACGTTCATGCGCGAAGGCACGCCCAGCGGATTGAGCACGATGTCGCACGGCGTGCCGTCGGCCATGTAGGGCATGTCTTCGACCGGAACGATCTTCGACACCACACCCTTGTTGCCGTGACG
>JANNGJ010000330.1:0-3844 GCA_031403815.1 Burkholderiales bacterium
CAACCTCGAACACTCGGCCTGGACAACGAGCTGTTCTACCTAGACAAGACGATGATGGTGTTTGGTGACGCCAAGAAGGTGGTCGAGGCGATGGTCAAGGCGGTGGAGTAGCGCCCGCCGGCCTGCCGGTCAAGCGAAGCCGCGCGCCGGAAGCTCCGGGCCGCGCTGCAGCCAGTTGAGGGGCGAGTAGACGGCCCCGGCGTCCACTGCGTGCAAGGTATAGGCCATGCGCGATTGCGCCGACCGGTTCACGGCGCTGGCATGCGGCAGCATCCCGTCGAAAACCACCACGGTGCCGGCCGGCACTTCGAGCGCCACGGTGCGCGACGCCTCGGGCCAGGGCGTATCGTCCAGGCGCGCCATCTTCAAGCCCTCAGACGTGCGCCCGAAGCGCTCGCGCAGCGGCCCGCGGTGGCCGCCCGGCTCAACCCACAGGCAGCCGTTGTCGCGGGTGGCGTCTTCGAGCGCGAACCAGAAGCCGATCACGCTGTGCGGGTCGGTGGCCAGGAAGCTGGCGTCCTGGTGCCAGTTGACCTCGCCGCCGATGCGCGGCGGCTTGAAGATCAGCATCGACTGCATCAACAGCGCCCGCTCCAGGCCGAGATCGCGGGCCAGTTCGGCCAGCGCCGGGTCGCGCGAAAAGCGCTCGAAGACCGGGTCGAGGTCGTGCAGCGCATGGCCGATCTTGTTCACCGCCCGGTCCTTGGGTACGACAAGCCGGCCTTCGGCGTCGACCGCGTCTTCCTCGAAGAAGCAATGCACCTGGTCGGCCGAGGCCAGCAATGCCGCATCGGCCACGCGCTGGCGGTCGCGGGTCGAAAACACCGGCAGTGCACCTTCGATCACCAGGGCATCGACGAGCGCCAGGCTGCGCTCGCGCAGCGCGGCAATCGCCGCTGGCGGCTTGAAGCGGGGCAACACCAGGAATCCGTCCTGCCGCCATTGGGTGAGTTGCGCGTCGGTGAGCATGGGCGTGGACAGAAGTTGTTGCTTCGCGGCGTCAGATCGCGACAGGACCGGGCGAGTCACGATAGACCGCGCTCGAGGCCGCCGCGATGATGCCAGCTTCGCATTGCGATGCACCGTTGGCATGCGCCTTGCACCAGTTTTTCATCATCATCACCGGAGGATTCATGTCCCACGCGCCCAACCGCACCGCTCGCCGCCTTTCGCCCTTCATGCACCATTCGCTGGCAGCCGCCGCCATCGCCGCGCTGCACCTTGGTGCAGCAGCGCAAACGGAAGCCGGCAAGCTCGAAACTATCACCGTGACCGCCGAGCGGCGGGTCGAGAACCTGCAGCAGGTGCCCAACTCCGTCAGCGTGCTGCAGGGCGAGCTGCTCGACGTGCTGGGCACCAGCGGCCAGGACGTGCGCGTGCTCTCCGGCCGCGTGCCGAGCCTGAATATCGAGTCGTCGTTCGGCCGCGCCTTCCCGCGCTTCTACATCCGCGGCTACGGCAATACCGACTTCCGCCTCAACGCGTCGCAGCCGGTGTCGCTGGTCTATGACGACGTGGTGCAGGAGAACCCGATCCTGAAGGGCTTCCCGGTCTTCGACGTGGCCCGCATCGAAGTGCTGCGCGGGCCGCAAGGCACGCTGTTCGGCCGCAATACGCCGGCCGGTGTCGTCAAGTTCGACTCCAACCGGCCGGTGCTGGGCAAGACCGAGGGCTACGCGAGTGTCAGTCTCGGCAGCCTGGAGTCCGTCAATGGTGAAGCGGCGCTCAACGTGCCCACCGGCGGCGGTTCGGCGCTGCGCGTTTCGCTGCTGTCGCAAAACCGGGGCAACTGGGTCACCAACACCGCGCCCATTGCGCCGACGCCCACACCCAAGCTTGAAGGCTATGGCGACAACGCGCTGCGCCTGCAGTGGCTCACCGAGTCGGGCAAGGACTTCAGCGCGCTGGTCAACTTCCACGCTCGCGACTACAACGGCTCGGCGCGACTGTTCCGCGCCAACATCATCAAGCCGGGCACAAACGATCTGATCGACGGCTTCGACCCGAAGACGATCTCCATCGACGGCAAGAACGAATCGAGCGTGACCAACTACGGCGGCAATCTGCGGTTGCGTTGGGCGCTCGGACCCGGCCTGGCGCTGCACTCGATCACCGGCTACGAGACGATCAAGACCTTCAGCCGGGGCGACATCGACGGCGGCTACGGCAGTAACTCGGCCTTCCCTGCGCCGGTACCCACTGGGCCTGGTTCGATTCCGTTCTTCGTCGAAACCGCGGACGGCATGCCCAAGCACTCGCAACTGACCCAGGAGCTGCGCCTGGAGTCCGACACGCGCGGCCCGCTGAACTGGCAGGCCGGCGTCTTCGCGTTCCGTGAGGACTATCGCTACGAGAGCTTCCCCTACGACTCACTCGCCGGCGGCGCCCAGATCGGCTACCAACGCGTGCGCCAGCAGAACGACGCCTTCGCCGTTTTCGGCGCCGTGAACTACACGGTCACGCCGGCGCTCAAGCTGCGCGGCGGCCTGCGCTACTCGCAGGACAAGAAGGATCTCGGTGTGGAGGCCTACAACTCGAGCGACTTCGTGCCCTGCGTGGTGTTGGGCAAATGCACGCTGGCGCAGTTGCTGGCGGCCGAAGGCCCCGGCGGCAGCCTCTCGGCCTCGCCCCAAGGACAACAAGGCGAGCTGGGATCTCTCGGGCACCTACGCGCTGAACAAGGACATCAACCTCTATGCCCGTGCCGCCACCGGCTACCGGGGCAGCAGCATCCAGAGCGCCGCAGCCTTCAACGGCAAGTCGGTCGCCGGCCCGGAGACCAACACCTCGGTCGAAGCCGGCGTCAAGGCCGATCTGTTCAACCGGCGTGCGCGCGTGAACTTCGGTGTCTTCACCTACACCGTCAAGGATCAACAGCTGACGGCCGTGGGCGGCGCGGGCAACGCCAACATCCTGCTCAACGCCGACAAGGTCACCGGCCGTGGCTTCGAACTCGATGCGCAGGCCCTGCTGACAAACAACCTGCTGGCCTCGATCGGCGTCGGCTACAACGACACGAAGATCAAGGATCCGACGCTGGAGGTCGGCGGTTGCGGCAGCGGCTGCACGATGACCGACCCGATCGGGCCCAATGGGGGGCGCCTGATCAACGGCAACGCACTGCCGCAGGCCCCCAAGACGACCGTCAACTTCACGCTGCGCTACTCGCATCCGACGCCGACCGGCGAGTGGTACGCGCTGACCGACTGGGTCTACCGCAGCAAGGTCAACTTCTTCCTCTACGACTCGGTCGAGTTCACCGGGAAGGCGCTGACTGAAGGCGGCGTGCGCGTGGGCTACACCTGGAGCAACGGCAAGTACGAGCTCGCAGCCTATGGACGCAACATCACGAACCAGATCCGCGCCGTGTCGGGCATCGACTTCAACAATCTGCTGGGCATGATCAACGAGCCGCGCACCTGGGGCGCACAGTTCAAGGCAAGTTTCTGAGGCCCAGCCAGATTCGCGGCGGCGGCGCGGCGTTTGCTGCGCTGTGCGCCCTCGTCTGCGCCTCGGCACAAGCGCAGCCGGCCGTCATCTACGAGCTGGGCGGCAAGTTCGACAAGTCCTTCAACCAGGCTGCCCACACCGGGGCCGAGCGCTGGAAGAAGGAGACCGGCCAGGCCTACCTGGCCCCGCCCCCCGCGAGGAACGGATCGTCGGCTCCCACCTATGCTACGCAGCGCTGGACCGCATCCAATGACAAGCTGTAGTAAAGCTCCATGGGGTCTTTTTGTCCTGCTACGGGTTCACGGCGTCCTAACCGTGATCGCAGTTTCACCGAGCCCCGGGTCGAGACACTGCCCAGATCGTGATGCCTTTCGTGCGGGTCGGAACTTACCCG
>JANNGJ010000331.1:0-4230 GCA_031403815.1 Burkholderiales bacterium
CAGCGAGCCGTGGGTCATCTTCCTGATGATCAATCTGCTGCTCTTCGTGCTCGGCACCTTCCTCGACATGGCCGCCACGATCCTGATCTGCACCCCGATCTTCCTGCCGATCGCGATGCAGTTCGGCATGGACCCGCTGCAGTTCGGCATCATCATGCTGATCAATTGCGCGCTGGGCCTGAACACGCCGCCGGTGGGCACGGTGCAGTTCGTCGGCTGCGCCATTGGCGGCGTCACGGTGGGGCAGGTGATGCGATCGATCCTGCCCTTCTACGGCGCGCTGGCGCTGTGCCTGCTGCTGGTGACGTATGTGCCGGCGTTCTCGCTCTGGCTGCCTGGGATGTTCAAATGAGTGCAGCCTGAGTTTCCAGGCCACTGAACATGTCAACCAGGTCTGCAGCGCCCTTGCGTCTGGCCGTCATCGGGGCCGGCTTGAGCTCGGCGCCGCACTTCCGCAGCCTGGCCGACCTGGCGTCGCAGGTCGAGGTGGCCTGGGTGCTGGGCCGCGACCTGCAACGCCTGCAGACTGCGGCACTGCCGCCGGGCGCGCGGCTGAGCACGCGGCTGGCAGACGCCCTCGACGACGCCAGCGTGCAGGCCGTGCTGGTGCTGACCCCGCCCAACACCCACCTCGACATCGTGCGCCAGGCCGCACAGGCGGGCAAACATGTGTTGGTGGAAAAGCCCCTGGAGATTGACCTGGCACGCGCCACCGCCCTGGTCGAGGCCTGCGAGGCGGCCGGGGTGCAGCTCGGCGTGATGTTGCAGCATCGCCAGCGACCCGGCGCACAGGCGCTGGCCGACTTGCTGCGTGCGCGCCGCCTCGGCCCCCTGGTCAGTGTCTCGGCCAGTGTGCGCTGGTGGCGGCCGCAGAGCTACTACGACGTGCCGGGCCGTGGCACTTTGGCGCGCGACGGCGGCGGCGTGCTGATCACCCAGGCCATCCACACCCTGGACAGCCTGTTCAGTTTCACCGGCCTGCCCGAGCGCGTGACGGCCCTGGCGCGCACCAGCGCTGCGCACCGCATGGAAGGCGAAGACACCGCCGCGGCGCTGCTGCAGTTCGCCGGCGGCGCCGTGGGCGTGGTGCTGGCCACCACCGCGGCCTACCCCGGCTTTGCCGAGCGCATCGAGTTGAACGGCACGCTCGGCACTGCCACGCTCGAGTCCGGCGCGATGAAGGCCGAGTTCATCGACGGCAGCAGCGCCGCGGCGGGCGCCGCGCAGGGCACGGGCGGCGGCGCCGACCCGATGGCCTTTGACCATGGCGCACACCGTGCCGTGCTGCAAGACTTCATCCGCGCGGTGCAGAGCGGCAGCGCGCCGGCCGTGAACGGCCGTTCGGCGCTGGCCGTGCAAACCGTGATCGAGGCGATGATGGCGTCATCGCACAGCGGCCACAGCGTGGCCATCGAGCCCGCAGTGAACTGACCCGAGACCCGCATGACGACCCCTTTCACACCCAACCCGCGCTACCCCGACCCGGCCATCGAAATCCTCGACGACGCCTTTTGGCACCTGCGCCTGTACAGCGCCAGCGTCGAGCAACTCTTCAGCGGCTGCCGCTGGGCCGAGGGCCCGGTGTGGTTCGGCGATGGGCGCTACCTGCTCCTGTCCGACATCCCGAACAACCGCATCCTGCGCTGGGATGAATGCTCGGGCGCGACCAGCGTGTTCCGCCATCCCGCAGACAACGCCAACGGCCACACGCGGGACCGGCAGGGCCGGCTGGTGTCGTGCGAGCACCTCACACGACGCGTCACGCGCACCGAGTACGACGGCCGCGTTACCGTGTTGGCCGATCGCTTCGACGGCAAGCGCCTGAACTCGCCCAACGACATCGTCTGCGCGAGAGACGGCGCGATCTGGTTCACCGACCCCAGCTTCGGCATCTCGGGCCACTGGGAGGGCGAGCCGGCGGTGGCCGAACTGCCGCATGCCGTGTACCGCCTGCCCGCCGACGGCAGCCCCTTGCAACGTGTGATCGACGACCTCAAAGCGCCCAACGGCCTGGCCTTCTCGCCCGACGAGTCCGAGCTGTACGTGGTCGAAAGCCGAGCCGAGCCGCACCGGCGCCTGTGGGCCTACCGCGTCGGCGCTGACGGCAGCTTGTCGCACAAGCGCCTGGTCATCGACGCGGCCGATGGCGGCGCGCTGGACGGCATCGCAGTCGATGTGCAGGGCCACATTTGGTGCGGCTACGGCAGCACCGGCCGTGTGCCCTCGGCCGGACTGGACGGCGTGCGCATCGTCGAAGCCAGCGGCCAGGCCCTCGGCCACATTCATCTGCCCGAGCGCTGCGCCAACCTGTGTTTCGGCGGGGCCAAGAACAACCGCCTGTTCATGGCCAGCAGCCACTCGCTCTACGCGCTCTACGTCAACGTGCAGGGTGCCGCTTGAGCATGGCCGTCCCGGTTCTGATTGCGATGGACGCGCGCGACAACGTCGCCATCGTCGGCAATGAGGGCGGCCTGGCGGCGGGCACCGAGATTGCGGGCGGCCCGACGCTGCGCGAGAAGGTGCCCCAGGCGCACAAGCTGGCGCTGGTCGATTTGCGAGCGGGCGCCGCAGTAATCCGCTACGGCGTGGTCATCGGCCGTGCGCTGCGCGACATCGCCGCCGGTAGCTGGGTCCATGAGCGCTTGCTCGAGATGCCGGCCGCACGCTCACTCGATGGCCTGCCCTGCGCCACCGTCAAGCCCGCGCCGCTGCCGCCGCTCGAGGGCCACACCTTCGAGGGCTACCGCAACCCCGACGGCAGCGTCGGCACGCGCAACCTGCTGGCGATCACGACCACGGTGCAATGCGTCGCGGGGGTTCTCGACATCGCCGTTGCACGCATTCGCACCGAGCTGCTGCCGAAGTATCCGAACGTCGATGGCGTCGTCGGCCTCGAGCACAGCTACGGCTGCGGCGTGGCCATCGACGCACCGGGGGCCGAGATTCCGATCCGCACCCTGCGCCACATCAGCCAGAACCCGAATTTCGGCGGCGAGCTGATGCTGCTCAGCCTGGGCTGCGAGAAGCTGCAGCCCGAGCGCCTGTTGCCGCCGGGCAGCCTGCCGATCCTGGCGCCTGCGGCACCACCCGCGTCGGGCGGTCCGAGCCTGAGCCATGTGCGCTTGCAAGACGAACAACACGTAGGCTTTATGGCCATGGTCGATAGCATCATGGGCACGGCCGAGCGTCACCTGCAGCGCCTCAACGCGCGCCGCCGCGAGACGGTGCCGGCCAGCGCGCTCGTCGTCGGCGTGCAGTGCGGCGGCAGCGACGCCTTCTCCGGCGTCACCGCCAACCCGGCCGTGGGCTTCTGCACCGACCTGCTGGTGCGTGCCGGTGCCAGCGTGATGTTCAGCGAAACCACCGAGGTGCGTGACGCCATCGACCAGCTCACGGCACGTGCCGCGACGCCCGACGTGGCCGCCGCCATGGTCCGCGAGATGGCCTGGTATGACGCCTACCTGCAGCGCGGCGGCGTTGACCGCAGCGCCAACACCACGCCAGGCAACAAGGCCGGCGGTCTGAGCAACATCGTCGAAAAGGCGATGGGCTCGATCGTCAAGAGCGGCACAGCGCCCATCACCGGCGTGCTGGCACCGGGCGAGACGCTGCAAGCCAAGGGCCTGACTTTCGCCGCCACACCGGCCAGCGACTTCATCTGCGGCACATTGCAACTCGCCGCCGGCATGAATCTGCATGTCTTCACCACCGGCCGCGGCACGCCCTATGGCCTGGCCGCCTGCCCGGTGATCAAGGTGGCCACGCGCAGCGAATTGGCGCGACGCTGGCATGACCTGATGGATCTGGACGCCGGCAGCATCGCCGAAGGCCGAGCGAGCGTCGAAGACGTCGGCTGGCAGTTGTTTCGCCTGATGCTGGAAGTGGCCAGCGGCAAGACCACCTGGGCCGAGCACTGGAAGCTGCACAACGCGCTGGTGCTGTTCAACCCGGCGCCGGTGACCTGATCCGGTGCCTGCCTACAGGCCCAGAAACGCACTCAGCCGCTGCAGTTCATCATCCATGGCGTTGACGAACGCCGGGTCGGCGAGGCGCGGCCCGAAGAAGCCGACTTCGGGCTGCATGCGCCCCTCGCGCACGGCGACATTGGCCCAGCCCACCACCTGTTCGCGCCATAGCAGCGGCAGGGCGTAGTAGCCGAGCTGGCGCCTGGACGCGGGGGTGTAGGCCTCGAAGCGGTAGGGCCAGCGCCAGAACAGCTCGAAGCGGCGC
>JANNGJ010000332.1:0-7639 GCA_031403815.1 Burkholderiales bacterium
TTCCGCAACGAGATCGTCAACTTCGTGTTGCGCGCAAGAGCCAACAACCAGGGCAACAACCCGGTCTGGACCAGCTACGAAAAGCTGCGCACGGTGATCGAGAAGAAGATGTTCTCCAATACCGAAGAGTTGCTGCCGGTCATCAGCTTCAACGCCAAGGCCAGTGCCGACGAAGCCAAGAAGCACGAGGACTTCGTCACCCGCATGGTCGCCAAGGGCTACACGTCCAAGCAGGTGCGGCTGCTCTGCGAGTGGTACCTGCGCGTCAGGAAGAGTTCATGAGTGCCCACCGCAGCGAGCTTCGGCCGCCGCCTGGCGGCGCCAACTGAGCGCGGCATGGCCCTTCAGAGCATCATTGATCGGCGCTTGTCCGGCAAGAACAAGTCGATCGGCAACCGCGAGCGCTTCCTGCGCCGCTACAAGGGCCAGATCCGCGAGGCGGTCAAGCGCGCCATTGACGGCCGCGGCATTCGCGACATCGAGCGCGCCGAGGACATCAAGATCCCGAAGAAGGACATCTCCGAGCCCGTGTTTCACCATGGCGCCGGCGGCAGCCGCGAGATGGTGCATCCGGGCAACAAGGAGTACGTGCGCGGCGACCGCATCGAGCGACCCAAGGACGGTCAGGGCGGCAAGGGCAAGGGCCAGGCCAGCGATTCCGGCGAAGGCGAAGACGACTTCACCTTCACCCTGTCCAAGGAAGAGTTCATGCAGGTCTTCTTCGAAGACCTGGCGCTGCCGCACCTGATCCGCACACAGCTGGCCGAGATGCCGGAGTGGAAGAGCCACCGCGCCGGCTTCGTCAGCTCCGGCACGCCCACCAACCTGCACGTGGTGCGCTCGATGCGCGGCGCCATCGGCCGGCGCATCGCCCTGGGTGCCGATGCGCGGCGCGAACTGCGCGAGCTGCAGGACGAGCTCGAGGCGCTGTTGCGCGACGCTCCGATCGGCGACGCAGTCTCGCGCGAGAAGATCGCCAGCCTGCAAGCGCGCATTGCCGAGCTGCATCACAAGATCGCGCGGATTCCCTTCCTCGACCCGATCGACCTGCGTTTTCGCAACCGCGTGCGCGTACCGGTACCGACCTCCAAGGCGGTGATGTTCTGCCTGATGGACGTCTCGGGCTCGATGGACGAGGCCCGCAAGGACCTGGCCAAGCGCTTCTTCATCCTGCTGTACCTGTTCCTGACGCGGCACTACGACAAGATCGACATCGTCTTCATCCGCCACCATACCCAGGCCTCTGAAGTCGACGAGCAGAATTTCTTCCACGCCACTGAGACCGGTGGCACGGTGGTGTCGAGCGCCCTGATGTTGATGGAAGAGATCATCCGCACACGCTACGCACCGGGCGAATGGAACATCTACGGCGCGCAGGCCAGTGACGGAGACAACTGGCATCACGACAGCGGTCGTTGCCGTGAGTTGCTGGCCGAGAAGATCCTGCCGCTGACGCGCTACTTTGCCTATGTGCAGGTGGCCGACGAGGAGCAGAACCTGTGGCAGGAATACGCCCAGCTGGTCGGCGTGGTGCCGCAGTTCGCCATGCGCAAGGCGGTTGCTGCCGACCAGATCTACCCCGTTTTCCGCGACCTGTTCAAGAAAGAAACGGTGGCGCAATCGTGAATCAACCGACCTTCGAGCGTCGTCATGTGCACCTGCCGGACCGGATTCCGCGCGCCGGGGATCGGCGTTGCAGCTTGGCACCACCGCTGCAGCCGCTGCCGGCGGCCCCGCGTGCGGCGCAGCCACTGCCGGCGCCGAGCGACTGGACGTTCGATCTGATCGAGCGCTATCACGACGTGATCCGGGCCACGGCGGCCCGCTTTGCGTTGGACACCTACCCGAACCAGCTCGAGGTCATCACCGCCGAGCAGATGATGGACGCTTACGCCAGCGTCGGCATGCCGGTCAACTACCGCCACTGGAGCTACGGCAAGGAGTTCATCTCGACCGAGAAGAACTACAAGCGAGGCACGATGGGCCTGGCCTACGAGATCGTCATCAACTCCGACCCCTGCATCAGCTACCTGATGGAGGAGAACTCGATGGCCATGCAGGCGCTGGTGATCGCCCACGCGGCCTACGGCCACAACAGTTTCTTCAAGGGCAATTACCTGTTCCGCATGTGGACCGATGCGCCGTCGATCATCGACTACCTGGTCTATGCCAAGAACTATGTGGCCGAGTGCGAGGAGCGCCATGGCCTGGAGGCCATCGAAGCGTTGCTCGACTCCTGCCACGCGCTGGCCAACCACGGCGTCGACCGTTACCGCCGGCCGAGCCGCAAGTCGTTGGCGCAAGAACTGGGCGAGCGCAAGGAACGCGAGGACCACGCGCAACAGCAGGTCAACGACCTCTGGCGCACGCTGCCCAAGCGTGCCGAGAAGGACGGCGGCGCATCCAAGACCAAGCGTTTCCCCAGCGAGCCGCAGGAGAACATCCTGTACTTCGTCGAGAAGAACGCGCCGCTGCTCGAGCCCTGGCAGCGCGAGGTGGTGCGTATCGTGCGCAAGGTGGCGCAGTATTTCTACCCGCAGCGGCAGACGCAGGTCATGAACGAAGGCTGGGCGACCTTCTGGCACCACAAGATCCTGAACACGATGTACGACGACGGCCACCTCACCGACGGCGTGATGATCGAGTGGCTGAAGTCGCACACCAACGTGGTCTACCAGCCGAAGGTCGGCGACCGTGGCTACAGCGGCCTGAACCCCTATGCGTTGGGCTTCGCGATGTACACCGACATCAAACGCATCTGTGACGCACCGACCGACGAGGACCGGGCCTGGTTCCCCGGCCTGGCCGGTACGCCCTGGCTGCCGGCAATGCACCACGCGATGCATAACTTCAAGGACGAGAGCTTCGTCGGCCAGTACCTGAGCCCGAAGTTGATGCGCGACATGCGCCTGTTCGCGATCGTCGATGACGAGGGCGACGAGGAACTCCAAGTCAGCGCGATCCACGACGACGCCGGCTACCGCCGCGTGCGCGAAGCGCTGGCCCACCAGTACGACCTCGGCTCACGCGAGCCCAACATCCAGGTCTGGAACGTCAACCTGCGCGGCGACCGCGCCCTGACCCTGCGTCACACCCAGCACAACAGCCGGCCGCTGGCCGACGGTGTTCAGGAGGTGCTCAAACACGTCGCGCGCTTGTGGGGCTTCCCGGTGCACCTGGAAAGTGTCGACAACGACGGCGACGTGACGCAGCGCTGGGCGGTGGAGCCGGCCTTGAGCTGAGCTGACCGCCGGGACCGATGGCCCCGTCAGAACGCGAAGATCTTGCCCGGGTTCATGATGTTCTTCGGGTCGAGCGCGTGCTTGATGCTGCGCATCGCCGCGACCGCCGCCGGCCCGGCCTCGTCGAGCAGGTAGGGCATCTTGTGCAGGCCGATGCCATGCTCGCCGGTGCACGTGCCGTCCAGCCTCAGCGCGCGCTGCACCATCTTCACGTTCAGGTCTTCCACCGCCGCGCATTCGGCCGCGTCGTCCGGGTCTATCAGGTAGGACAGGTGGAAGTTGCCGTCGCCGACATGGCCGACGATCCAGTAGGGGATGCGTGAGGCCTCGGCCTCGGCCACCGATTCGTTGATGGCTTCGGCCAGGCGCGAGATCGGCACACAGGTGTCGCTGCTCTGGCAGCGGCAACCCGGGCGCATCTGCAACGCAGCGAAGTAGGACTCGTGGCGCGCCTTCCAAAGCCGTGAGCGCTCCTCGGGCGTGTGCGCCCACTCGAAGTCGGCGCCGCCGTGCTCGCGGGCGATGTCCTGCACGGTTGCGGCCTGCTCCGCCACGCCCGCCGCGCTGCCATGAAACTCCATCAACAGCATCGGGGCTTCGCGCAGCGTCAGCTTCGAGTGCCGGTTGACGCCGCGGATCGCATTCGCGTCGAGCAGTTCGCAGCGTGCGATCGGCACCCCCATCTGGATGATGGCAATGGTGGTCTGCACTGCTGCGTCGATGCTGGGGAAGAAGCACACCGCGGCGCTCACCGCCTCGGGCAGCGGGTAGAGCTTGACTGTCACCTCCGTCATCACCCCCAAGGTGCCTTCGCTGCCGACGAGCAGGCGCGTCAGGTCATAGCCGGCCGACGACTTCTTGGCGCGCGTGCCGGTGCGCATCACCGAACCGTCGGCGCTGACCACGGTGGTCGCCAGCACGTTGTCCTTCATGGTGCCGTAGCGCACCGCATTGGTACCGGAGGCCCGCGTGGCCGCCATGCCGCCGAGCGTGGCATTGGCGCCCGGATCGATCGGGAAGAACAGGCCCGTGTCCTTGATCTCCCGGTTGAGCTGCTCGCGCGTCACCCCGGCCTGCACCGTGACTGTCAGGTCCTCGGCATTGATCTGCACGATGGCGTTCATTCTGGACAGGTCGATCGACACGCCACCCTGCACCGCCAGCAGATGGCCCTCCAGCGACGAGCCCACGCCGAACGGGATCACCGGCACCGCATGCGCGGCGGCCTGGGTCACCACGAAGGCAACCTCCTCGGTCGACTCGCAGAACACCACCACCTCGGGTGGCGCGGCGTCATAGACCGATTCGCCGCGGCCGTGCTGCTCGCGCACTGCAGCGGCGCTGGAGCAGCGCTCGCCGAAGTGGTCGCGCAGGGTCTCGAGCATGCTGGCGGGCAGTAGCCGCAGTGCGGCGCGGGCGAACAAATCGTGCGGAGCATTCATCGCAGCAACCCCTGGAATGGCGTGGCGCCAATTGTAGGTAGCATCTCGATATGGCTAATCGACTGACACAGATCGCGACCCGAACCGGCGACGACGGAACCACCGGCCTGGGGGACGGCACCCGCGTGCCCAAGGACGCCCTGCGCGTGCAGGCGATGGGCGATGTGGACGAGCTGAACTCCGGCCTCGGTGTGCTGCTTGCCGAGCCCCTGCCCGCAACCGTGCGCGAGCTGCTGGTGACGATCCAGCACGAGCTGTTCAACCTCGGCGGCGAGCTGTCGATCCCAGGCTACGAGCTGCTCAAGGCCGATGCCGTGCTGCGCCTCGACGAGGCACTGGCCGAGTACAACGAGACCCTGCCGCGGCTGGCCGAGTTCATCCTGCCGGCGGGCACCCGCAGCGCGGCCCTGGCCCATGTCAGCCGCACTGTGGCACGCCGCGCCGAGCGCGCGCTGGTTGCACTGGCGGCACAAGAAGCGGTCAACGAAGCCCCGCGCCAATACCTCAATCGCCTGTCGGACCTGCTCTTCGTGCTGGCCCGCGTGCTCAACCGCGCCAACCTCGACGGGTTGGGTGGCGACGACGTGTATTGGCACTCCGAGCGGCTGGCCCGCTCGGCCGACTGATTCACGAGCGACTGGCCCGCTCGGCTAACTGATTCACGAGCGGCTGGCCCGTTCCGCCGACTGACCGCTTCAGCGGGCGCGGCGCGCGACGACGGCGTCGCTCAGGCTTTGCAGCAGTCGCACGGAATCGTCCCAATCGATGCAGCCGTCCGTGATGCTCTGTCCGTAGGCCAGAGCCGCCGGGTCGTCCTTGCCCGGGCTGAACTTCTGCGCCCCAGCCATCAGGTGGCTCTCCACCATCACGCCGAAGATGCAGCGCGTACCGGCCGACAACTGCGCCGCAACGTCCCGCGCCACCTCAATCTGCCGCTCATGCTGCTTGTTCGCATTGGCATGGCTGAAGTCGACCATCAGGCGGCACGGCAGCTTCGCAGCCTCGATCTCCTTGCAGGCGGCTGCGACGCTGGCCGCATCGTAGTTCGGCGCCTTGCCGCCGCGCAGGATGACGTGACAGTCCTTGTTCCCCTTGGTCTCGACGATCGCCACCTGGCCATTCTTGTGCACTGACAAGAAGTGGTGCGGGCGCGAGGCGGCCTGGATGGCGTCGGTGGCGATCTTGATGTTGCCGTCGGTGCCGTTCTTGAAACCCACCGGCGCCGACAGGCCCGAGGCGAGTTCGCGGTGCACTTGCGACTCCGTCGTGCGCGCGCCGATCGCGCCCCAGGCGATCAAATCACCGATGTACTGCGGCGAGATCACGTCGAGGAATTCGCTGCCCGCCGGCACGCCCAGGCGGTTGATGTCGACCAGCAGCTGGCGCGCGATGCGCAGGCCTTCGTGGATGCGGTAGCTCTCGTCGAGGTAGGGGTCGTTGATGAGGCCCTTCCAGCCGACCGTCGTGCGCGGCTTCTCGAAATAGACCCGCATCACGATCTCCAGCGTGTCGGCGTGGCGCGCGCGCTCGGCCTTGAGCTTGCGCGCGTACTCCAGGGCGGCCAGCGGGTCGTGGATCGAGCAGGGCCCGATCACCACCAGCAGGCGGTCGTCCTGGCCGTTCAAGATGCGCCGGATCGATTCGCGCGTGCTGCCGACCAGCGTCTCCACCGGCGTGCCGGCAATCGGAAAAAAGCGGATCAGGTGCTCGGGCGGCGGCAGCGGCGTGACGTCCTTGATGCGCTGATCGTCGGTCTGGCTGGTCTTCTCGCTGAGCGCATAGCCGTGGCCGTCACCGATCGGGTTGCCGTGGCTGCTGGATTTGGGGCTCATGCGGGCTCTCCTGTCGGACATCGTGAAGTGAAGGGGCAATAAAAAACCGCCGGGGCTGCCGGCGGTTCGTTGAGTGCGTTGCGTTTGCTTGACCTAGACGCTTACCTCTCGAGCCACCGGATGGGGCGAGAACCAAAAGTAGCCAAAGTAGAGCGAGACGGGGCAACGCATGGCAACAATGTAGCACGCGCCGCCGCCGGCCCCGCCGCCGTCAGGCCGTGCCACCGACCGTCAGCCCGTCGATGCGCAGGGTGGGTTGCCCCACACCGACCGGCACGCTCTGGCCTTCCTTGCCGCAGGTGCCAATGCCGGGGTCGAGTTCGAGGTCGTTGCCGATCATGGACACGCGGGTCAGACAGTCGGGGCCGCTGCCGATCAGGGTGGCACCCTTGACGGGATAGAGGATCTTGCCGTTCTCGACCCAGAAGGCCTCGCTGGCAGAGAACACGAAGCGGCCGCTGGTGATGTCGACCTGGCCGCCGCCGAAGTTGGTGGCGTAGATGCCGCGGTCCAGGCTGGCGACGATCTCTTCCTTGCTGCGCCGGCCGGGCAGCATGTAGGTGTTGGTCATGCGCGGCATGGGCACGTGGGCGTAGCTTTCGCGGCGGCCGTTGCCGGTGGGCGCCACGCGCATCAGGCGCGCGTTCATCGAGTCCTGGATGTAGCCCTTCAAGATGCCGTCTTCGATCAGAACCGTGCGCTGGGTGGCCTGGCCTTCGTCGTCGACGTTGAGGCTGCCGCGGCTGTCGGGCAGGGTGCCGTCGTCGAGCACGGTCACGCCCTTGGCGGCGACGCGCTGGCCGACGCGGCCGGCGAAAGCCGACGAGCCTTTGCGATTGAAGTCGCCCTCCAGGCCGTGGCCGATGGCCTCGTGCAGCAGGATGCCGGGCCAGCCCGGGCCGAGGACGACGGCCATCTCGCCGGCGGGCGCGGGCCGTGCCTCGAGGTTGGTCAGGGCGGCGTTGACGGCCTGCGACACGTACTGCTCGATCACCGCGTCCTGGAAGTAGCCCAGACCGAAACGTCCGCCGCCACCGCCGCTGCCGACTTCACGGCGCACCACGCCGCCGATGGTCTGCTCAGCAATCACGGTCACCGACAGGCGCACGAGAGGGCGCACGTC
>JANNGJ010000333.1:0-2835 GCA_031403815.1 Burkholderiales bacterium
CCCCCTCAAGCCCGCCGTCGACGAGGCGCTCGAGGGGGCGCCGTGCGTCGAGAAGGTGATTTGCGTGCGGCGGGCTGAGCGTGAACTCGCCCTGTTGCGGGATGCAGATGTCCTTGCAGACCAACCACTGCGCGCTCAGCTTCACGTCCAGCGTCGTGGCTGCAAAACCAGGGCTGACATTCAGTGGCACGGGCAACAGCAGTGCGCCCTCGTAGCCGTAATTCATCAGCGGCCCAACTGGCAGCCGCTTGGGCGTCGGCCAGGCAATTTCGCCAGCAGCCACGCCGCTGGGCAATTGCCAGGTCAGCGTGGTCGGCAGGCCCGAATCGCCCGGGTTCTTCCAGTAGGTGTGCCACTCGGGCTGGTGCTTGATCTGCAGGCCGAGCCAGACTGCTTTGCCCGGGGTGATGCCCTCGGGCACATGGGCCACCAACTCGGCACGCACTTGCTCGGTGGTCACCACGTTGCCCGCGCCATGGGCCCATGGCGCGACCCAGGGCAGGGCAGCAATCAGCAGCAGGCGTGGCAACAGGGGCATGGGGCGTGAGGGCGGACGGCCAGGGGGTCAGAGCATGGGCAGGCGGCGCGGGTTCCGCAAGCAAACATCACACGCCTGCCGCGCGCCGACGCCGGCCGCGGCGCAGCACACGCCAATGGAACCACAGCCGCGTGCCGCTGCGCACCACGATGTAACTGGCAAGCGAGCCACCCACGGCGAACAAGGCCATGCCGACCACGGTGGGCCAACCCAGGGCCTGCAAGGTGCCCAGCCAGCCGCTGGCCTGCGTCGTCGTCACGCCGGGCGCCACGAACAGGGAGCCCGCTTGGTAGGCCAGCCAGAGCCAGCCGCCGATCGTGAACGGGTTGGTGATGAAAGTGATGGCGGCGGCCACCGGGATGTTGGCACGCCACCACACGCAATTCGCCGCGGCAAAGATGATTTGCGCGAACGGCACCGCAAAGGCCCAGAAAAAGCCGATCGCGACGCCGCGCGCCATCGCCTCGGGTCGCAGGTGCCACAGGCCGGGCTCCTCCAGCCGGTGCGCAATCGGGCGCAGCCAACGATGGCGCATCAGCACAGCCCTGTCAGGCACCTGCGCCTTGAACTGAGCCTTCAGCGCGGACCAGAGGGAAGGGGGAGGAGTTTCGGGTGGCGACACGTAGAGCGGCCCTGGCAAAGAGACAGACCATTGTGCGTTGAGCGCCTCGGGGCGTCGAAGGGCGCGGGTTAGCCCGTATAATCCTGCGGCTTTGCTGGACGCATCTGTGCCCCCGAACCCGTCTGACCGGAAACTCGGCTCCGACCCTTGGGTGGATGACACCGATGAGGCCACCAAAGTGCCATTCAAGCCCCTGAGCCGCGATGAAGCGCAGGTGCTGATGGCCAACAACCCGCAGGCGGTGTCTCCGTGGCGGGTGATTGCGGTGCAAGCCGCGGTCGGGGTGGTGGTGGCCCTGGTTGCGGGGCTGGCCACGGGCCGGTGGGATGTGGTTTGGTCGGCGCTGTATGGCGCCGGCGTGGTGGTGATACCGGGGGCCTTGTTGGCGCGCGGCATGACCAGCGCGCTGACGAGTGTGTCGCCCGGCGCCAGCGCCATCGGCTTCATGTTCTGGGAGATGGTGAAGATTGGCGTTGCGGTCGTCCTGCTGGTGCTGGCGAATCGCATCGTGCAGCCGCTGAGCTGGCCGGCCCTGCTGGTCGCACTGGTGGCATGCATCAAGGTGTATTGGCTGGCGCTGGCATCGCGCCGGCGGTAGAGAAGCAACGAACAAGACGGGATCGCTCGAAACATGGCAGTCGAAGGTCAAGCCCCCAGCGCAGGTGAGTACATCGTTCACCACCTGCAGCATTTGCAGAACCAAAAGCAGACGGCGGTTGTCGATTTCTCCGTCGTCAACCTTGACTCTATGTTCTGGGCCATCAGCATTGGCGTGATCGCTTGCTGGCTGTTGTGGCGCGCCGCGCGCAGCGCCACCTCGGGTGTGCCGGGGCGCTTCCAGGCCGCGGTGGAAATCCTGGTCGAGATCGTCGATACCCAGGCCAAGGGCATCGTCCACAACGCCGCCAGCCGCAAGCTGGTGGCACCCCTGGCGCTGACGGTGTTTGTCTGGATCTTCCTGATGAACGCGATGGACCTGCTGCCGGTCGATCTGCTGCCCGCCATCTGGCACGTTGCCGGCCCGGCCATGGGCGCCAAAGACTACATGCGTGTCGTGCCGACGGCCGATCTGTCCGTGACGATGGGTTTGTCGTTGTCGGTGCTGCTGGTCTGTCTGGCCTACAACGTCAAGATCAAGGGTGTCGGCGGCTGGGCCCATGAACTGGTGAGCGCCCCCTTCGGCACCAGCAAGAACCCGATTGCCGCGTTGATCCTCGGCGTGGTCAACCTGGCCATGCAGTTGATTGAGTTCGTGGCCAAGACCGTCAGCCACGGCATGCGGCTGTTCGGCAACATGTACGCCGGCGAGTTGATCTTCATGCTGATCGCCCTGCTCGGCGGCGCTTTCACGCTGTCGGCAACTGGCTTCGCGCTGGCGCTCTTGCATGTGGTCGCCGGCAGCGCCTGGGGCCATCTTCCACATCCTGATCATCACCCTGCAAGCCTTCGTGTTCATGATGCTGACGCTGGTTTATGTCGGCCAGGCCCACGACGCGCACTGATTCGTTTTCGCTTTCCTTTTTCTCAACAACCAAACTCATCCTCTAGGAGTCATCATGGAAGTCATCAGTTTTGTCGCTCTCGCCGCCGGCTTGATCATTGGTCTGGGCGCGCTCGGTGCTTGTATCGGCATCGGCATCATGGGCAGCAAGTACCTCGAAGCGGCCGCGCGCCA
>JANNGJ010000334.1:0-4597 GCA_031403815.1 Burkholderiales bacterium
CGTGTCGGCGCAGTCCGATGGCATGCCGCTGCGCGCTACCGTACCCGATGCGAATGGCCGCTTCGAGTTGGCCTGGATTCCAGCCGGTACCTACGACCTGGTGATCACGGCGCAGGGCCGCGTCAACGCGGTCATGGCCGGCGTGCCGGTCACCGCCGCCGGCGCGACGACGATCGGCAGTGCCGCGGTGCGCCTGTCGCCGCCGGCCTCGGCGGCCAGTGCCGCCGCTTCGGGCACGGTCACGCCGAGCGCTGACGCCGCTGTGCGCGCGCTGCAGATCCTGACTGGCGGCACGAAGATGGAGGTCGGCTACGTCGGCGTCGACGCGACCACGGGCGCCTTCAGCTTGACGCTGCCCACCGGCGCGCCGGCCAGCGTGGCCTACGCCGCGAGCGCTGCGAGCTTCACGTTTGCCAGCGATGTTCCCAAGGCCGGCCAATACCGCCTCGAGGCACGTTCTGGCAGTGCGACGCAGTTCGTCGATGTCGCCCCGCCGAGTGCGTCGGTGAACTTCACCTTCCCGTAGTCGCAGTACTCGCCGACATGCAGGGCCCGCTTCTGCGGGCCTTTTTCCTGAGCGTGGCGGTGGACACCACCCCCGCAAGCCCGGATGGTCAGCGCAGGTGCTTTGGGCACAATCGCTCACACTTTGCCCCGACTGCCGGCCATGCTCGATCTCCCCGTCCCGCGCTTCGACACCTTCTACCGCCACAGCGAGCTGACCCGCCTGCTGTTCGACTACGCCGATGCGGTGCCACAACTGGTCAGCGTGCGCTCGCTGGGCAAGAGCCACGAAGGGCGCGACATCTGGGTCGTGGCCATCACCAACAGCGCCACCGGCATCGACACCGACAAGCCGGCCTTCTGGGTCGACGGCAACATCCACGCCGCCGAACTGACGGCCAGCACCGCCTGCCTCTACTACCTGCACCAGCTGGTCAGCGGCCATGGCATCGATGTCGACATCACGCAGCTGCTCGACACGCGTTGCGTCTACCTCTGCCCACGCCTGAACCCCGACGGCGCCGAACTGGCGCTGGCCGACCGGCCGCGCCACATTCGCTCCTCGACGCGGCGCTACCCCTTCGATGAGGCACCGGTCGAAGGCCTGACGGTCGAAGATGTGGACGGCGACGGCCGCATCCTGTCGATGCGCATCCGCGACCCGCACGGCACCTACAAGAAGCACCCGACCGAGCCGCGCCTCCTGGTTGCGCGCGAACCCGGCGAGTTCGGCGGCGAGTACTACCGCGTCATGCCCGAGGGCACGCTGACCCACTGGGACGGCCTGACCGTGAAGGTCAACAAGGACGCCGAGGGGCTGGATCTGAACCGCAACTTCCCGACCCAGTGGCGCCAGGAGTTCGAGCAGGTTGGCGCCGGCCCCTTCCCGACCAGCGAGCCCGAAGTGCGGGCGATGGTGGCCTTCATCACCGGCCACCCGAACATCGGCGCGGCGGTGAGCTTTCACACCCACAGCGGCGTCATCCTGCGCCCGATGGGCACGCAGAGCGACGACGACATGGTTCCGGAAGACCTGTGGACCTACAAGCGCTTCTCGGAGATCGGCGAAAAGCTCAGCGGCTACCCCGCCATCAGCATCTGGCACGATTTCAAATACCACCCCAAGGAGATCATCACCGGCACCCAGGACTGGCTCTACGAACACCTCGGGGCGCTGTTCTGGACCGTCGAGCTGTGGGCGCCCAACAAGGAGGCTGGCATCACCGACTACGACTGGGTGCACTGGTACCGCGAGCACCCGGTGGAAGATGACTTGAAACTGCTGAAATGGAACGACGAGCAGTGCGGCGGCCAGGCCTACGTGAACTGGCAGCCCTTCATGCACCCGCAACTTGGCCAAGTCGAGATCTGTGGCTGGGACAAGATGAATTTCTGGCGCAACCCGCCGCCCCATCTGCGCGAGCGCGAAGCCGCCCGCTTCCCGGCCTGGATGACGCAGATTGCCCTGTCCTTGCCCAAACTGGAAATGCTGCGCACGGAGGTGCGCGCCCTCGGCCCCGACACCTGGCGCATCCGTTTCGCGGTGGCCAACAGCGGTTGGCTGCCGGCCTATGTGACACGGCGCGCGCTTGACCGCAAGGCCGTGCGCGGCGTGATGTTCGAGATCCACCTGCCCGAAAGCCCCGAGGTGTCGCTGGTCAACGGCAAGCACCGCCACGAGGGCCCGCAGCTTGAAGGCCATGCGCCCAAGAGCAGCGCGTTGGCTTTTTTGCCCCACCGCGACATCACGGCCGACCGCGCCTTCGCCGAGTGGGTGGTGCGCGCGCCCAAGGGCACACGGGTGGGCCTGAGTGCCCGAGCCGACCGCGCCGGCGCCGTGCGTGGCGAAGTGACCCTCGATTGAGATCATGACCGTTGGCCTGCGTCGGCGCACCTTGCTGGGTGCCTGGATTGCGGCCAACGGGCTTGGCGGGTGCGCCGCCGCGATGCCCCAGCCTGGCATCGTCTTGCAGGCAGTGGCCGACGGCGTCTGGTTTGCGCAGGGCGAGGCGGCGCTGGGCAGCCGCGAGAACCGCAACTTCATCTCCAACGCCGGTGTCTTCGTTGCGCCGCGTGGCGTGGTGTTGATTGATGCGCTGGGCTCCCCGGCGCTGGCGCGCGAGTTGCTGGCCGCCGTCGCCGCCCAGACCACCAAACCAGTGACGGACGTGATCGTCACCCACTACCACGCTGACCATGTCTATGGCCTGCAAGTGTTTGCCCAGGCCGGCGCGCGCATCATCGCCCACCGCGCGGCGCGCGACTACCTGACCAGCGACGCCGCGCGCTTGCGCCTGGCCAGCAGCATCGCCGAAGGGTTGACGGAAGCCGGGACGCGGCTGGTCGAGGCCACGCAGTGGGTTGACGGCAGCGCGCAGCTCGACATTGCCGGTGAGCGCATCGAGTTGCGCGCGGTGGGCCCCGCCCACACGGCCGAAGATCTGGCCGTGTGGCTGCCGACGCGCCAGGTATTGTTTGCCGGCGACCTGGTGTTTCGCGGCCGCATCCCCTTCGTCGGCCAGGCCGACAGCCGCGGCTGGATCGCCTCGCTCGACACCCTGCTGGCCTTGCCGGCCCTGGCCATCGTGCCTGGCCACGGGCCGCTGTCGCGCAGCGCGCGCGCGGACTTGCAGCTGACGCGTGACTACCTGGCCTACCTGCGCGAGCAGATGGGCCGGGCCGTGGCCGACTTCAGCGCCTTCGACGAGGCCTATGCAGCGACCGACTGGCGCCGCTTCGAAGCCCTGCCGCTGTTCCGCGCCGCCAACCGCATGAATGCCTACAACACCTACCTGCTGATGGAGCAGGAGGCCTTGCGCAAGCGCTGAGCGCCAGCGCGACGCCGTCCGCGTTCGCCTTCAAGTTGATGGCAACGGGGTCGGCTGCCGTTCGGCCCAGAGCGGCCAACGGCCGCTCTGGGCCGCCTTCAGCCGCCCCGTCTTGGCAAATTCAAGGCGAGTCCCTATCAGGCGCCGTCCCAAAGGATCTTCTTGCGCGCGCCGACCCAGCGTTCGTAGTTCCCGCCGTAGACCTCCTCGACGCGGTTGCGCTTGATCTTGAAGGTCGGCGTGATGAAGCCGTTGTCGACGGTCCACGGTGTCGTCACCAGCACCAGGCAATCGAGTTGCTCGTGCGGGTCAAGCTTGTCGTTGATGTGTTTCATGTGTGCGGCCAGCGAGGTCTCCAGCGCCTTGCGACCGTCGGCGTCGGCGGCCTTGGCGATCCCTTCGACATTGAGCATCACGATCCCGAGCGGCTGGCCGAGATTGGCGCCGGTCACGGCACAGGCCTCGATGGCCTCGTGCATCACCAGGCGGTCTTCGATCGGCGCCGGGGCCACGTACTTGCCCTTGCTGGTCTTGAACAGGTCTTTCACCCGGCCCGTGATCTTCAGGTTGCCCTCGGCGTCCAGGCTGCCCTTGTCGCCGGTGCGCAGCCAGCCGTCGGCGGTGAAGGCGTCCTTGGTCTGGCCCGGCTCTTTGTAGTAGCCCAGCATCACGCCCGGGCTCTTCATCTGGATTTCGCCGGTGACCGGATCAATGCGGCTCTGCACACCGTCATAGGGCAACCCGACCGTGCCGGGGCGTGACTTGCCAGGCAAGGTGGCGTGTGAGATCGCGCCGTTCTCCGTCATGCCGTAGCCCTCGACGAGGTCCAGGCCGAGCTTGGTGTACCAGGTTAGCAGCGTTGGGGGCATCGGCGCTGCGCCGCCGGCGGCGAACTTGCATTGGTCCAGGCCCAGCGCCTTGAGGATCTTCTTGCGCACCAGGCCACCGATGAGGGGCAGCTTGAGCAGCTTGTTGAGCTTGGCCGGCGGCATCTTGTGGTTGATGCCCTGCTGGAACTTGACCCACAAGCGCGGCACCGAGAAAAACACCGTCGGCTTGGCGCGGTTCAGGTCGATCGTGAAGGTCTCCAGCGATTCGGCAAAGAAGACCTTCATGCCCACGGCCATGCAGCCGTGCTCGACCAGCACGCGCTCGACGATGTGCGACATCGGCAGGTAGGACAACATGCGTGCATGGTGGTCAAGCGGCACGCGCTTGAGCCCCGACTCGATGCACCAGGCCAGGGTGCCGAAGCTGTGCATCAC
>JANNGJ010000335.1:0-10273 GCA_031403815.1 Burkholderiales bacterium
AATGGCGCTTTGCAGGGCGCCGGCCTTGAGCAGCGCCTCTTCGGCCTGTTTGCGCGCCGTGTTGTCGGTGCCGATCAGCAGGTAGCCGATGATGTCGTTCTGCGCGTCGCGCAGCGCCGTCACCGAGACCACGGCCGGGAAGCGGCTGCCGTCCTTGCGGATGTAGGTCAGCTCGTAGATGTCTTCGATGCCACGCGAGGCCTTGAACACCAGGGCCTCGAAGCCGGGCGTGATCGGGGTGCGCAGTTCGGCGCTCAAGGCGGCGGCGCGCGCGATGACCTCCTGCGGGTCGGAGATGTCGGCCGGGGTGATCTTGTTCACCACTTCGGCGGCGGCGTAGCCCAGCATGCGTTCCGCGCCGACGTTGAAGATCTGGATCACGCCCTTGGCGTCAGTGGCGATGCTGGAGAAGTTGGCGCTGTTGAAGATGGCGCTTTGCAGGGCGCCGGCCTTGAGCAAGGCTTCCTTGCGCCGCCCTTTGGTGCGCAGCGCTTTGGCCGCAATGCTGGTGGCGCTTGTGTCGACCATGGCAGGTGGGGTGGAGATCAGGGCAAGAAAGCACATACAGGCGCACGCCTGCGAGGGCGGCACCTGGGCGTAACACCGGAACGGCCATGGCGAGGGAACCCCGGGCCACGTCTGGCGACGGTGAAAGGTGCCCTACAACGCGGCCGGCGTCTGTGCGTTGGCGCACTTAAGGCGCCGGCGCCGCGCGAGAATCGGCCTCGGCAGCCCTGTGGGCATCGGCCTCGCCGCGGCCTGCGTCGATTTGTGCCGCGCCAGCCCGCACAGGCGTGAGCGCGAGGTGCAACTGGTCGAGCGCGTCGACGCAATCGAGCACCGTGGCCCGCACCGGCGCCGCCGAGCCGTTCAACGGAACCGTCATGGCGGCACCGACGGCCAGACGCAGGCGGTCCTTGACGGCGCAGAACATGGCATCCCAGTCGTCGACGGTGATGTCCGAACGCCGGCTTGGCAGCGTGCTGCCCGCCGGCGTTGGCTCTGGCCGTGTTTCGCGCAAATCAGCGCGTCCCGGACGGCGGCGGCTCAGGCCGATCGGCCGCGGGCGCCGGCACGGCCGGGAGCGTCTGAGCAGCATTGCCCGCCGGCGGCGCGCCTTCGGCGGTGAAATCGCTCTGCTGCTGCGCCAGCGTCTTGGGCTTTAGCTTGAGCGTGGGTTTGGGCTTCGGCTCGCCGGTGAAAGCGTTCTGGATCATGTTCGCGCCTCATGCAGGTGGCCACGGCCACGGGTCGGTGTGAGCGTGAATTTTTCACCGAACACGGCCCAGGGGTCTGTACGCCAACGCACGAAAACGCACGAAAGAGCGGATCCGAACCCCGTCAACTGGTGTCAAAGTGCTCCAGGGCCGCTCGGGCTCACCGCGAAGATCACGAGGCCGAGTGCGAAGACGGCGTAGAACACCGCCGCCGCAACGATGTTCGGCTACTCGGCCATGAGGTGGCCAATGCCGCGCTGGTAGATCGGCTTGGCGACCACCCCCAACCACAGCAGGTCGAGCGCCAGCATCGTGCCGAGCGTGGCGGCATAGGCGGCCAGCGGGCCGATGAAGCTCACCCCCAGCGCCGCCGCACGCGTGGCAGCGGCGCTGCACCTTGCACGTCGTCGGGGCCGAGCACGATGGGGTCACGACCAAACCGCTGCGCCTCGCGCTCGGCCGCATCACGGCGCTGGCTCAGGCGCTCGGCATCAAACTGCGCCTTGATCTCGTCGAGCTGGCGCGTCAACGCCGCCAACGCGACATGCTCCCGAAGCGTGACAGCTCGAGCCATGCTCAGACGCGGTGCAGTTGGCCACCATTGACGTGTACGCGGTCGCCCACGCGCAGGTCGTCAATGCTCTGGTAGTCAAACTGGGCCGAGCTGCCGTTGTCCAGGCGCACGCTGACGCGAAAGACATCGCTCTCATTGCGCTTTTGCAGGTTGTTGCCAATGATGGCGCCGCCGACGGCACCCACCCCGGTGGCCGCGGCACGCCCGCTGCCGCTGCCGATCTGGTTGCCGATGACGGCGCCGATCACGGCGCCCAGCACGGCACCGCCGGCGCCGCGCGAGGCGGAGGCAACAACTTCGATGTTGCTGACGTTGCCGTACTGACCGACGCTGCTGACGCTGCTGGTCGGGCTGGCATACGGATCGCTGCGCGGCGGGTTGGATGAGCACGCCGTGATCAGCGTCAGGGCCGAGACGGAGCAGACGAGGGCAAAACGGCGAGCGGTCATGAGAGTCCTTCTTCGCGGGGAGCGATCTGGGGTGGCACCCGGTGCAGGCGCCTGTGGGCCACTGTGGCTGGGGGGCGCCACGCCGTGAATCGGTGCAGCGGCGCTCTTGGCGTCGCCGGACAGGCCTTGCACGCGTAGGGCCCCACCTACAACCAGTATTCCCAGAGCCGCGCGAATTGCTCCTTAATGCGCAGCTCGAGCGAGCGCTGGCGCCACGCTGTCAGCGTGATCGGATCGGAGGCCGCCAGGTCGCGCTCGAACATGGCCTGCACCTGGCTGCCGAACTCGGCGCCGAGCACCACCGCATCCAACTCGTAGTTGTGCAGGAAGCTGCGCCAGTCGAGGTTGGTCGAGCCGACCGTGGCCCACACGCCGTCGATCAGCGCTGTCTTCGAGTGCAGGATCACACTGCGCCGCTCGTAGAGCTTGACCCCGGCGCGCAGCAGGCGCTCGTAGTTGCGCCGGCCGGCGTGGAAGGTCAGCCACGAATCGGTCCGGCCGGGCAGGATCAGGCTCACATCGACGCCGCGCCTCGCCGCGGCTTCGAGCGCCTCGAGCAACTGCGGGTCGGGCACGAAATAGGCATTCGTGATGCGCACGCTGGTCTCGGCGCTGCCGATGGCCGACAGCAGGGTGGCGTAGATCAGGCTGAAAGGCTCGCCGGGCGAGCTGCCGATGGCACGCACCACTTGCTGGCCCACTTTCTGCGGCGGTGGGAAGTAGTTCTTCGAGGCCAGTGGCGGGCCCTTCTGCTTTTCCCAGGCCTCGATGAAGAGCTTCTGCAGCTCGGCCACCACGGGGCCTTGCAGTTGCACGTGCGTGTCGCGCCAAGCCGGGGTGTCGGCGCCGGGCGTCTTCGGTGCCCCTTTCGAGCCGCGCTTGAAGGAGCCGCCAGAATAGACGCTGCTGATGTTGATGCCGCCCAGAAAGGCAGTGCGGCCATCGACGATCAGGAGCTTGCGGTGGCCACGCTGGTTCCACTCCCATTTCTCGCGCGCAGCCAGCGGATTGACCGGGTTGAACTCGTGCACCCGGATGCCGCTCGCAGCCAAGCGGGCGAAGAAGACCGCCGGCGTGCCGAAGGTGCCGGCGCTGTCGCGCAGCAGGTTGACCTGCACACCTTTGGCCTGCTTGGCCATCAAGACCTCGGCGAAACGCTGGCCGACTTCGTCGTCGTCGAAGATGTAGGTCTCGAGGTTGATATGGTCCTCGGCCGTGGCGATGGCCGCGAACATGGCCTGGTAGGTGGCCGGGCCGTCCTGCAGCAGGAGCACGCGGTTGCCGGTGGTGAGCGGGCTGCCGACGATGGCTTCTTCGAGCGCGAGGTGGCGCGTGAAGATGTCGGTTTCGGGGCTGCGACGCGCCAGCTCGTCGAGGATGGCCTTGCTTTGTGCGGCCGAGAGCGGGCCGCGCGCGCCTTCCAGAGGCACTGGCGCGCGCGCGCCGCGCGCCAGGTCGGGCACGATGCGCGGCAGGCTGCTGCAGCCCACGCAACTGGCCACCGCCAGCGCCGCCAGCACGACGCCGACACGCAGACACAGGGTGCGGTAGGCGCTGGGCATCGCGGCGGGCCGGGGTTCAGCGTCGCGTGCTGACGCGCCAGACGGTGTTGCCGACGTCGTCGGCCACCAGCAGCGCGCCGGTCTTGTCGATGGCCACGCCGACCGGCCGGCCATAAGCGTCGCCGCTGTCGCTGAGAAAGCCGCTCAGCACATCGACCGGCAGGCCCGCCGGCTTGCCGCCGGCGAAGGGCACGAAGACGACCTTGTAGCCGCTGTGCGGGCGCCGGTTCCAGGACCCGTGCTGGCCGACGAACATGCCGCTCGCATAGGCCGCCGGCAGCGACGTGCCCGTCGACACCACCAGGCCGAGCGGCGCCACATGCGGCCCGAGCGCGTAGTCGGGCACGACGGCGCTGGCCACCAGGTCGGGCCGCGGCGGCTTGACGCGCGCATCCACATGCGTGCCGAAGTAGCTGTAGGGCCAGCCGTAGAAGGCGCCGTCGCGCACCGAGGTGAGGTAGTCGGGGACCAGGTCGCTGCCGAGTTCGTCGCGCTCGTTGACCACCGTCCACAGCGCGCCGCTGGCCGGCTCCCAGGCCAGGCCGTTGGGGTTGCGCAGGCCGGTGGCAAACAGGCGGTGCGCGCCGTTTTTGACCTCGACCTCCCAGATCGCCGCACGATCGGCCTCGGCTTCGATGCCGCGCTCGGCCACGTTGCTGTTCGAGCCCACGGTGACGTAGAGCTTGCTGCCGTCGGCGTTGGCGATCAGGTTCTTGGTCCAGTGGTGGTTGATCGGCCCGGCCGGCAGCGTCACCATGCGCACGCCCGGCGTGGTGATGCGCGTCTCGCCGACGGCGTAGGCAAAGCGCAGCACGGCGTCGGAGTTGGCCACGAACAGGCCATCGCCCACCAGGGCCATGCCAAAGGGCGAGTTCAGGCCTTCGAGCAGCACGGAGCGCAGGTCGGCCACGCCGTCGCCATCGGTGTCGCGCAGCAGCGTGATGCGGTTCGCACTCGGCACGCCAGCGCCAGCACGCTTCATCACCAGGCCCATGACCCAGCCCTTGATTCCCTTGGCGCCTTCGGGCTTGGGCGGGGCATTGGTTTCGGCCACCAGCACGTCGCCGTTGGGCAGCACGAAGAGCCAGCGCGGATGGTCCAGGCCAGCCGCGAACGCCGTGACTTGCAGGCCCGGCGCAGCCTGTGGCGTGGCGCCGCGCGCCCAACCGGTGGCCGGCGCGATGTTGACGGTCGGGATCAGGGCGGTGCGCGGCGGCGGCAACTCGGGCTGCGGCCCGCTGCCGGCAGCCACCGACAGCAGGGCTGTCTCGCCGCAGCCGGCCAGCAGCAGCGCGGCCGACCCGAGGGCCAGCGCGCGCAGGCTCAAAGTTTGCCCATCAAGAGCAGCACGATGACGATGACCACGATCAGGCCCAGACCACCGCTGGGCCCGTAGCCCCAGCTCTTGCTGTGGCCCCAGCTGGGCAAGACGCCGACCAGAATCAGGATCAGGACGATCAACAGGATGGTGCCCAGGGTCATGGTGTGCTCCTCTTCGATGGGTTTGTTGTGGGACTCAGTTCGCCGGCGCCGAAGCCGCGGGCGGCAGCACGATCACGGTGGTGCCGTCGCCGGGCTTGCCGGTGGCGCCGGTGTTGCCCGTCGCACCGGTGCTGCCGGTGTAGCCCGTGTTGCCGGTGTTACCAGTGGCTCCCGTGTCGCCCGTCGCACCCGTGGCTCCGGCCGGTCCGGGCACGGCCACCGGCGTGGTCGGGTTGTTGATCACGGTCGGGCGGTCGCAGGCGGCCAGGCCGAAGGCGGCCAGCAGGGTCAGGGCAGTGATTGAGAGCTTCATGGTGAATCCTTTGAGGTTGAATGGACGGGGCGAGCCCGCAGTAAAACCCCAGCGTAGGCGCCTGTCGGCCGCATGTCAGTGCGATGGCGAACACAAGCCGCCGTTCGCAATGCCGGCGCGGCCTGCCCTGGCGCGGCCTCAAAACTGGCTGCGCAGGTACAGGCTCGGCCCGCCGCGGCGCAGCTTCAGCGACACGCGGTAGCCCGATTCGAGTTGCATGCCCAGCGCACCGTGCTCGAGCCCGAGCGTGACCTTGGCCGGGCGCCACTCGACGCCAAGCTTGGTGCCGTAGCCTGCAAGCGCCGCGCCCGCAACAGGACTGCGTGCGCGGTACGCATCTGCAAACAAGGCATGCTCGTCGGTGACGCGAAAGCGCAAGCCCATCGACACGGCGGGTACTACGCCGACCAGGGCCTGGCCCGCGTCGGCATCGCCGCGGCCATCGGCCGCCGGCACCAGGTAGCCCCGGGTGCCGACGCCAATGCCGATGTCAGCGCGGCCGTGCGAGCGCCAGACGCGGTAGGTCAATGCCGCCAAATCATTCGATACACGCCCGCCCAAGCGTGGCAGCGCGACAGGACGTCCAAGTACGCGGCTGCGCTCCACGGTGACTTCGTAGGGCTGGGCCAACGCCGCGGCGGTATCGCGTTCGGGCGGCAACGACATCGCAGGCTCTGGCAGGCGCTGCGTCGAGACCTGCGCTGGCACGGTCGCAGCGCAAGTCGACAAGCACAAGCCCACGGCGCCGCTGCGCCACGCGGCAACCAGCACGGGCCGGCGCGGGGGGCAGTAGGGGGTGGGTTGCATGGCGGGTGCGCACCAAGGCGCGCGGTCTGGCCGCATGGTGAATCGAGGTACCGGCGCTGTCTGTTCGCTGACCAACAGACAGCGCCGGCCGCGCCAGTGACCATTGCATGGCGTGTTCGGCATCCGAACCGAGGAGCCCTTGTGATCAAGCCCCGACCCCACTGTGCCGCGAGCGCCGCATGCGCCGGCTGCTGATCCGCCTGGTGGCGGCGTTGGCCGTGGCGTGCAGCGCAGCAGCGAGCGGGGCCGCGGCGGAGAAGCAGACGGTGTGCACCATCACCGTCAACTCGGCCGACGAGAAGGAGGCCTTTGCCCGCTACCTTCCCGAGTCCAGGTACAAGTTCGTCGAACTCGTCGAGCGTGACCGGCCCGATTGGCTAGCCTCCTCATGCCGCGCCGGTGTCACCTGCGACGTGCTGATCATTTCCGGCCACTACGACGGCGGCAACGAGTTCTTCTCTGACCGACTGGAGACGCGCGAATTCCTGCCCGTGGACGAACTTGAACGCGTCTCGTGCAGCGACTCTTGCCCGGGCTTGTTTTCGCAGTTGAAGGAAGTCCATCTGTTCGGCTGCAACACCCTGAATCCTGAGGCCAACAGCAGCGCCACAGCCGAGATCGTGCGCAGCCTGGTGCGCGAAGGGCGTTCGCCCAAGGAGGCCGAGCGCCAGTGGCGTGCCCTGAACGCCGGGCACGGCCAAAGCAGCCGCGACCGCATGCGCCAGATCTTCAAGGACGTGCCGGTGATCTACGGCTTCTCGTCGGTGGCACCGCTGGGCCCGGTGGCGGCCTCGACCCTGAACAGCTACTTCCGCGGCAACGGCGCGCGCGAGATCGGTACTGGTCGCACCAGCCGCAGCCTGCTTGGCCACTTCGCGCCCTTTGCAATGACAGTGACCCAGGGCATGACCGAGCGCGACCCGCACGCCGCCGTGCGGGCCGACGTGTGCCGCTTCGCCGACGACCGCGCCTCCGATGCCGACAAGCTTGGCTTCGTGCACCAGGTGCTGCGCCGCGAAGTGGCACAGGCCCGGGTTCACCTCGACCGCATCCAGCGCCACGCCAGTGCGGCGCACGAACCGGCGCGGCACACGCCCGAAGTGGCCCTGGCCTTCGCCGCCATCGCCGGCGACGGAGCGTCACGCGCGCGATTTCTTGACTTCGCGCGTGACGCCGACCAGCCCGCCGTGCGCGCGCGCATGCTCAAGCTGGCTCATGACCTGGGCTGGCTTTCGGCCGAGCAACGCTGGGCCGAACTGGCGCTGATGCTGGCTGAACTGCAGGCCCGCGCCAGCGTCGGCATCACGGAGGTCGATCTGGCCTGCGCCCTGAACCAGGAGCACGAACTCGACGGCGCATTCGCCCGGCGTGTCGTGCCCGGCAGCGCGGCCGACGACATCGCGCATGCCGCCGTTCGCGCCTGCCTGGGCAGCGCCGAGGCGCAGACGCGCACGCTGCAAGGCCTGGTCAGCGGCAGCGAGGCGGATGTCAAGATCGCGCAGGCCTACCTGCGCCACCGCCCACTGACCGACGCCACCGAGTTGCATCGCCTGGCCGAGAGCATTGCGCTCATGCCGCCCTCTGAGGCGCAGGTGCGGGCCCTGGAAGCCCTGGGCCGGCACTACGTGTCCGACCGCCAGATTCTTGATCGTCTGACCGGCCTGTTCTCGAAGACGCCGTCCTGGCCGGTGCAGGCTGCCATCGCGGGCATCTTGCTGCGCGCCGACCTGCGCACCATCGCCAGCCCACAACTCGTCGCCACTCTGCAACGCGAGCGCCGGGCCTCGCCGCCCGGCGACGACATGGTCGATGCACTGATCCGCCGCCTGCAATCGCCCTGAGCGCAACGCCGGTTCCGGCAGTAATGGGCCCTTGAATGGGCCTTCGCTTACATCCCGCAGCGTTTGGCCGGCATGGCCTGTGAAACACTGCACCATGCTGCGTCCATGCTTCTTTCGCCGATCGGCGATCCACACATCGGCCGGGTTGCTCGCCTGTCTGGCCCTGACGCTGCCGCTCGCGGCGGCAGCGGCGCCCAAGACGGTATGCACCGTCACCATCAATTCGTCCGACGAGAAAGACGCCTTCGAACGCCACCTGCCACGGGGCGACTACCGCTTCGTCGAACTGGTGCAGCGTGGCAAGCCCGATTGGCTCGAATCGGCGCGCCAGCGCGGTGTGAGCTGCGACGTCCTGATCATCTCCGGCCACTTCGACGACGGCACCGAGTTCTACACCGACCGTTTCGACGACCGCGAATTCCTCACCGTGCATGAAATGCAGCGCGCGTCGTGCAGCGCGGCCGGCAACGGCTTGTTCTCGCAGCTGAAAGAGGTGTACCTGTTCGGCTGCAACACCTTGAAGTCGGACCCGCGCTACGCCGCCTCGTCCGAAATCACGCGCAGCCTGTTGCGTGCGGGCCAAACGTCGGCCGACGCCGAGCGCGCCGCGGCGCTGCTGAGCGAGCGCTACGGCCAGAGCAACCGCGAGCGCCTGCGCCACGTCTTCAAGGACGTGCCGGTGCTGTACGGCTTTTCGTCGAAGGCGCCGCTGGGGCGCAGTGCCGGGCCGCTGCTCGAGCGCTACTTCCAGACCGCGCCTGCGGGAGAAGTCGCCAGCGGCCGCGCCAGCCCGACCCTGTTGAAACTCTTCGGGCCCAGCTCGATGATCGCCGTGGCCGGCCTCACCGATGCCGATCCGCATGCCGGATTTCGCAGCGACATGTGTGCCTTCGTCGATGACCGGCCCGGCGAGGCCCAGAAGCTGGCCTTCCTGCACAAGACGCTGCAGCGGGACGTGACCGACGTGCGCATGCTGCTCGACCACCTTGAGCGCTACACCGCCTCGCTGGGCCCGGCGCAGCGTCGCCTGCCCGAGGTGGCCGCAGCGCTGGCCGCCATCGAGCGCGACCAGCCCAGCCGCGAGCGCTACCTCGGCTTCGCCCGCGACGCCGACGACGCCGCGGTGCACCACCGCATGATGGCCCTGGCGCGCACCCTGGGCTGGCTCTCGCCGGCGCAGGAGCAGGCCGAGTTCGTGCGCACGCTGGCCGAGCGCATGGCGCGCGGCAGCCTGGGCAAGAACGAGGTCGATCTGGTCTGCGAGTCGCCGCAAAGCCGCGACGCGGCACTGGCGCAGCGGCTGTTGGCCACCGGTTCGCCTCGGCCCGCCAACGTGGCACACGCGGCCGTGCTGGCCTGCCTGGGCGACAAGCCCGCCCACGAGCGCACGGTTCTCGCGTTGACGAGTTCGCGCGACGATGAGGTCGTGATCGCCCAGGCCTACCTGCGCCAACGCCCCCTGACCGGTGTCGGCGAAGTGCGCGCCGTCACCGCCGGCATCGCGCGCATGACGGCCGCCGGTGCCCAGGTGCGCGCGCTCGAAACCTTGGGCCGGCAGCGCCTGTCCGACCCGCAAAGCCTGCAAGAAATTGCCGGCCTGTTTGCGCAAGCGCGCTCGCTCGAAGTGCAGCGCGCCATCGCCGGCATCCTGCTCCGTGCCGACACCCAGATGCTGGCGCGCGCCGACCTGGCCCGCACATTGCGCCAGCACCGGCTGAAGTCGCCCGATGGCAGCGACGTGATCGACATGCTGATCCGCACGCTGCAGGCGACCTAGGCGTCTGGGCAGCTTTACCTGCGTTCACACAAGCGGCGTGAACGGCGCACGGGGCCCAGTCGTTTTGGGTAGGCGCTGCCGTCATCTCGACTGCAGCGCTTGTTAGCAACCCAGGAGTTGAACCATGAGCAGCAGGAAACTCGTCATCGTCGGCGCATTGGCTTTTGCTGCCGCACTGGCGGCGGGCACCGTCCAGGCCCGCGACCGCAACGACGTGCAATGGTCGGTGACCATCGGCGCGCCCTTGTACA
>JANNGJ010000336.1:0-5538 GCA_031403815.1 Burkholderiales bacterium
CTGCTCAAGGGCCTGCGCGGCGGCACGCCGGTGGACCGCGACAACCCGCCCACCGCCTCGCACCAGGAACGCGACCACCCGGTCTCCGACCGCGACTTCGTGCAACAGCCGCCGCTGATTCCGCACGGCACCGCGGGCTACCAGATCACGAAGAACTTCAACAAGTGCATGGACTGCCATGCCTGGCAGAAAACCAAGGCCAGCGGCGCCACCAAGGTCAGCGTCACGCACTTCCGCACGCGCGAAGGCCAGGAACTCGACAGCGTAAGCCCGCGCCGCTACTTCTGTACCCAGTGCCATGTGGCGCAAACCGACGCCAAGGCCTTGGTCGAAAACACCTTCCAGCGCGCCCGCGGGCTGCGCTAGGGGCGAGCACCATGGCTGACAGCGACGACAAGATCGGCAAACCCGCGAGCGGACGTTCGCGCCGCTTCGTGATCTGGGCCTGGGGCCTGGCCACTGGCACGGCCGGTATCGCCTTTGTGGCCGGCATCCTGTTCTGGGGCGGTTTCAACACGGCGATGGAAGCCACCAACACCGAGCGCTTCTGCATCAGCTGTCATGAGATGAAGAACAACGTCTACGTCGAGTACCGCAACACCATCCATTACCAGAACCGCACCGGCGTGCGCGCCACCTGCCCCGACTGCCATGTGCCCAAGGAGTGGGGCCCGAAGATGGTGCGCAAGATCCAGGCGAGCAATGAGCTGCTGCACAAGGCCCTGGGCTCGATCGACACGCCGGAGAAATTCAATGCCAAGCGCGCCACGCTGGCGCAGAGCGAGTGGAAGCGCATGAAGGCGAACGACAGCCAGGAGTGCCGCAACTGCCACGCCTTCAGCTTCATGGATTACGCCGAACAGAACCGGCGCGCCGCCACCAAGCACCAGGTCGCCTTCAACGAAGGCCAGACCTGCATCGACTGCCACAAGGGCATCGCGCACACGCTGCCGCCGATCGAACAGCACATCGGTGCGCCCAAGGTCGGCGCGGCCGAGACCGCGCCCGCTACGCCGACAGCGAGCGCGGCCTCACGCTAGCGCACCCGCGCGGCTTTGCACGAACTCGGCGATCACGTCGATGTCGTGCAGGTCGAGCCAGTGCGCAGGAGCTTCTGCGCCGGCGGGCCGCGGCGCATCGGAGGCCACGCCGACGATGCCGGGCCAATGCGGCCACAGCAGCGGTCGCTCCAACGCCGCGCGCCAGACTTCGAGCTTCGGGAAATCGCCCTGCTTGAAGCCCTCGACCAGCACCAGATCACAGGCCTGCAAGCGGCCCAGCAGGTAGGGCAGCGTCGGCTCCGGCGCAGCGCGCAGTTCGTGCATCAAGGCCCAGCGCTCGTTGCCGAGCAACACCACTTCTTTGCAGCCGGCCTCGCGCAGGCGGTAGGAATCCTTGCCCGGCCGGTCGATGTCGATGTTCTTGTGGCTGTGCTTGACCAGCGACACCTCGAGCCCGCGCGAGCGCAGCGCCGGCACCAGGCGTTCGAGCAGGGTCGTCTTGCCCATGCCAGAGTGACCGGCTATGCCGAAGATGCGGGGTGAGGCGATGGGTGGCTCCGCGGCAGTCTGAGGTAGCCGGCATTCTCGCGCGCCGCGCGCTGCAGTGGCCCTTGGTGCTGCCGGCCGTGCCACGCGGCGATACCGCTGCGATTGCGGTGCCGGTCGCGCACAGGCCGCTGCTACAGTGGTTTGGTCACGGTCCGCACTGGATCGCACACGAGGGAGATGCCGATGCAGGTCGTCGTTGCAGTCATCGTTGGGGGACTCATCGGCGCCGCTTGGAGCGACAGTTTCGGCGCGCTGATCGGCGCGGCGGTGGCATGGCTGCTGGTGCGCTCGCTGAAGCATGAACGGCAGCTCGCCGGCTTGCTGGAAGCGTTGAAGAAGCTGCAGGCGCAACGCGATGCAGCAGCGTTGGTTGAGCCAAAGGCCGCCACGCTGACCGCGCCCAGTCCAGAAGCGTCCGCCGCCGCGCGACCGGCAGCGGCAGGCGTCGCGCCGCCTGCTCCCTTCGCACCCACCGTGACGCCGGCCCGGCCGGCTGTCACCGCCGCCGCCACCGCGCCCACCGCCCCGGCGCGAAGTGCGACGCCGCGCCCCGACCCCTCTGCCCCATTGGCGCTCCTCAAAGCCTGGCTGTTCGGTGGCAACACCATTGTCAAAGCGGGCGTGGGCATCCTCTTCATCGGCCTGGCCTTCCTGGCCAAGTTCGCCACCGAGCATGTGCAGGTGCCCGTCGAGCTGCGCCTGGCCAGCATTGCCGCCGTGGCCGTCACGCTGCTGGTCCTTGGCTGGCGCCTGCGCCTGCGCCGCGCGGGCTACGCGCAGGTGCTGCAAGGCGGCGCGGTGGCGGTGCTCTACCTCACGCTCTTCGTCGCCTTCCGCTTCTATGGCGTGTTGGCGATGGGCCCCGTGTTTGCGCTGATGGTGCTGGTGGCCGCGCTGGCCGCTGCGCTGGCCGTGTTGCAGAACGCGCGCTCGCTCGCCGTCATCGGCGCCCTCGGCGGCTTTGCCGCGCCCCTGCTGATCTCCACCGGCAGCGGCAACCATGTTGCGCTGTTCACCTACTATCTGGTGCTCGACCTGGGCATCGCCGCCGTGGCCTGGCACCGCACCTGGCGCTCGCTGAACCTGATCGGATTCCTCGGCACCTTCATCGTCGCCACCGCCTGGGGCGTGCTGAAGTACCAGCCCGAGCACTACGCCAGCAGCCAGGGCTTTCTCGTCGCCTTCTTTCTGATCTTCGTGGCCATCATGCTGATGCCGGCGCGGCAATCGAATGCGGACGACCCGACCCAGGCGGCGCGCAGCGACGCGTGGGTCCAGAGCAGCCTGCTGTTCGGCCTGCCAACCATCACCTTCGCTTTGCAGCATGGCCTGGTCGGGCACACCGACTACGGCACCGCCGTGTCGGCCTTGTTGCTGGCGGCCTTTTATGTCGCGCTGGCCTGGTGGGCCCGGTCGCGCCCGCGCCTTTCCCTGAACTTCGAGGCCAGCCTGGCCATCGGCACCGTCTTCCTGACCCTGGTGATCCCGTTCGCACTCGATGCGCGCAGCACGGCCGGCGCCTGGGCCCTCGAGGGCGCCGGCCTGGTGTGGCTCGGCTTGCGCCAGTCGCGCGGCCTGGCCCGCGCCTTCGGCTACACCCTGTTGCTGCTGGCGGGCTTGGCGATGCTGCTCGGCCACGACCGCTTCGGCACGCCAAGCGCCTTCTTCAACGCCTACTTCTTCAACGGCCTGATGGCGGCGGCCGCCTCGCTCGCCGCGGCGCTCTTTGTCAAGCGCTTAGCGCAGCCGGCCGCGGCGTCGGCCGGCGTGTTGGCGCGAAGTGAAGGCGTGGCCGAGCCGCTGCTGATCGCCTGGGGCAGCGTGTGGCTGCTGGCCGCCGCGGCGTTGCAGATCGACAGCTTCGTCCCGGCCCGCCTGCAGTGGGCCGCGTGGCTGGCGTGCTTCAGTGGCACGGCGCTGCTCTACACGCTCCTGGCTGTGCGCCTGGCCTGGCCGCGCGTGGGTCTGCCGCCGATGGCCCATGCGCCCCTGCACCTGCTGGTCGCGGTGTCCAGCGCCGCCGCCCTGAAGCCACCCTTCGAGGACGGCGGCTTGTGGGCCTGGCCGCTGGCCCTGCTGGCGCACGGCGTGGTCTTGTGGCGCCTGGCACCGGCGTGGCCCGCCGTCGGGCGTGAGGTGGTGCACGCGTTTGGCGTGCTGGTGCTGGCCCTGCTCGGCGCCCTGCAAGGCCGCGCCATCACCGCCGCCTGGGGTGATGCCCTGAGCGCCTGGTCCTGGCTGGGCTGGCTGGTCGTACCGGCCGCCTTGCTGTGGCTCTTGCCGCGCCCGGCCACGGCCCAGCGCTGGCCGGTGAGCGCTGCGCCGGCGGCCTACCAGTGGATCGCCGCGCTGGTGTTGACGATCGGCCTGCTGCTGTGGACGCTGCTGGCCAACCTGGCCTCCAACGGTTCGGCAGCGCCGCTGCCGCACGTGCCCCTGCTCAACCCGCTCGACCTCGGCGTCGGCGTGGCCTTGCTGGCCAGCTGGCGCTGGCTGAAGAGCGCCGCGGCAGAGCAGGCGCTGGTGCGCCGCCCGGCCCTGCCCACCGCGGTGCTCGGCGTGGCGGGTTTCGTGTGGCTCAACGCGATGCTGGTGCGCGCCTTCCATCACTACGGTGGCGTGCCCTTCCAGGTCGATGCCTGGGTCAACTCACTCGCGGTGCAGACCGGCATCACCTTGCTCTGGAGCGTGACGGCACTGGTGCTGATGTGGCTGTCGGCGCGGCGCGCGCAGCGCCTGCTCTGGATGGTCGGCGCGGCGCTGCTCGGTGCCGTGGTGCTGAAGCTGCTGCTGGTTGACTTGTCAGGCTCGGGCACCGTCACGCGCATCGTGTCCTTCATCGGCGTGGGTGTGCTGATGCTGGTGATCGGCTACGTGGCCCCGCTGCCGGGCAAAGGAGATCGCCATGTCTCGACTTGAACGCGCCGCCTCGGCCGCGCTGCTGTGTTGCGCATTGGGTCTACCTACGCCAGCGAGCGCCGAGGAAGCGGCCTACCGCTACCAGGCGCCGATCAGCGTCGAGAAGGCAGCCGCATTCGTGCAGTTGCCGCTGCCGGCCAGCGCCTACGGCCGCAGCCTGGGTTTGAGCCTCGCTGACCTGCGCATCGTCGATGCCCGCGGCGAGCGCGTGCCCTTCGCCGTGCTCGCGCCGCGCGCGGCCGAGGCGCAAAGCGTCGAGCAACAGCGTGACGCCGTGCTCTACCCGCTGCCCGCCAAGCCGGCCGCGAATGGCGTGTGGGCCTCGCCGGTGGAGGTGACGGTGCAGGGCGAGCGCATCAGCGTCAAGCGCCTGGGCGCCAGCACCGTGGGCCGCGCACCGGCCGCGTCAGGCGGCTGGTTGTTCGATCTCGGCGAGCGCAAGAAGGCAGACCCGGCACCCCAGGCCCTGCGTGTGCAATGGTCGGGCCCGGCCGAGTTCAGCGCTGCGTTCCGCTTCGAGACCAGCGACGAGTTGCGAACCTGGCGCGCCGGCGGCGTTGGCCAGTTGCTGGCCCTGGCCTCGGCCAACGGCCCGCTGACGCAACCCAGCGTCCTGCTGCCGGCCGACGCCGGGCGCTTCGTGCGCCTGGTCTGGGCCGATGCGGCCGCGGCGCCGGCGGTCAGCGGCGCGAAAGTCATTGCCAGCACGCAAAGCAGCGTCACGCTCGACCCGCCGACGGCGCTGGTGCTGTCCAGCAGCCCGCCACCGGCCGCCAAGAGCGCCCCCGACGAGGCCGCCCAACGCGCCCTGCACTTCGACCTGGGCGGCGTCCTGCCGTTGACCCAGGTGGACTTGCGCCTCGGCCCGGGCACACGCGTCGCACCCGTGCGCTTGCAGGGCCGCAACCACGCCGACGAGGCCTGGCGAGAGCTGGGCGGCGCCGTTTTCTACCGCCTTGAGCGTGGCGCTGAGCTCAGCACCTCGCCACCACTGTCGCTGCGCACCGCCGTGCGCTACGTTCGGGTGCTGCCCGACGCGCGCGCCGCCGCGCTCGACCCCAACACGGCG
>JANNGJ010000337.1:0-10005 GCA_031403815.1 Burkholderiales bacterium
GCGCCGGTGCCGTGGGTGATGGAATCGCCGAGGGCCAGCACCGCAGCCCCGGTTGGCAGCAGGCGCGACAGCGGCAGCGGGCGTTTGCCGCAGGCAGCCAGCGCCCCGACCGCTGCCCCCAGTGCCGTCAGGGCCGCGCGCCGTTTCACCGTGTGACCGTCGCGCCGGGCACCCGGGCGCGGATCAGGACGTGGCTGCACGCCGTGGCCGTGCACTGGCCGAAGTTGGCTTGGGGGACTCGCATCGGCCAGGATTGTCCCCTTCAGGGCCAGTCAGGCCCTGGGGTTGGGGTGGCCAACCCCGTCGAACCGGTGGTTACGCGGTGATTACACTCAAACCACAATCCTGTACCGCCTGGGGTTGCAGGGCGGCATGTACCTGCGTGTACCCACGCGGCATTGGGCGAGCAGCGGCAACCGCCGACGCTGGCCCAATTCCGTCTCCTTTGCCTGCCCATGATTGGAACCCCCACCATGAACCGCCCTGCGCTCGAAGGTCTGCGCCTGAACGTGCCTGCCCATGTCCAACACGCCCGGCTGATCGGCTGGGTGGCCGATGTTGCGGCGCTCACCCAGGCCCGCGATGTGGTCTGGTGCGACGGCAGCGTGGCCGAGTACGACCGCCTGTGCCAGCAATTGGTCGACGGTGGCACGATGAAGAGGCTCAACCCGGCGCTGCGCCCGAACAGCTACCTGGCGCTGAGCGACCCCAGCGACGTGGCCCGCGTCGAAGACCGCACCTTCATCTGCAGCGAGCGCAAGGACGACGCTGGCCCGACCAACAACTGGATGGCCCCAGCCGAGATGCGGGCGCTGCTGCAGACCGGCCAGGCCGACGGCACGCCGGCCTTGTTCGAGGGCTGCATGCGCGGCCGCACGCTCTATGTGGTGCCCTTCTCGATGGGGCCGCTGGGCTCGCACATCGCTCACATCGGGGTCGAGTTGACTGACAGCCCCTATGTCGTGATCAGCATGCGCACCATGACGCGCATGGGCCGAGCCGTGCTCGATCTGCTGGGCGCCGATGGCCATTTCGTGCCCTGCGTCCACAGCGTCGGCGCGCCGTTGCAGCCGGGCCAGAAAGACGTGCCGTGGCCGTGCAACAGCACCAAGTACATCGTCCACTACCCCGAACAGCGCGAGATCTGGAGCTATGGCTCGGGCTATGGGGGCAATGCCCTGCTGGGCAAGAAGTGCCTGGCGCTGCGCATCGCCTCGACCATGGGGCGCGAGCAGGGCTGGCTGGCCGAGCACATGCTGATCCTGGGCGTGACCACGCCCGAGGGCAAGAAGTACCACGTCGCGGCGGCCTTCCCGAGCGCCTGCGGCAAGACCAACTTTGCCATGTTGGTGCCGCCCGCCGGCTACGCGGGCTGGCGCGTGACCACCATCGGTGACGACATCGCCTGGATCAAGCCGGGAGCCGACGGCCGCCTGTATGCCATCAACCCCGAGGCCGGCTACTTCGGCGTGGCGCCGGGCACCAACGACCACACCAACCCGAATTGCATGGCCTCGCTTCAGCGCGATGTGATCTTCACCAATGTGGCGCTGACCGACGACGGCGATGTCTGGTGGGAGGGCATGACCGAGACGCCGCCAGCCCACTTGATCGACTGGCAGGGCCAGGACTGGACGCCGGCCATCGCCAAGGCCACAGGCGCCAAGGCGGCGCACCCGAACTCGCGCTTCACCGTGGCCGCGACCAACAACCCGGCCCTCGACGCGGCCTGGGACTCGACCACGGGCGTACCGCTCGACGCCTTTTTGTTCGGCGGGCGCCGCTCCACCACCGTGCCGCTGGTGGCCGAGGCGCGCGACTGGGTCGAAGGCGTCTACATGGCCGCCACCATGGGCAGCGAAACGACGGCGGCCATCGTCGGCCAGACCGGGGTCGTGCGACGCGACCCCTTTGCCATGATTGCCTTTGCGGGCTACAACATGGCCGACTACTTCCAGCACTGGCTCGACATTGGCGCCCAGCTGGCACAGGCGGGCGCCACGCTGCCGAAAATCTACTGCGTCAACTGGTTCCGCAAGGGCGCTGACGGCAAATTCGTCTGGCCCGGCTACGGCGACAACATGCGGGTGCTGGAGTGGATGGTTCGTCGCATCGAGGGCAGCGCCAGCAGCGAGGCCAACCCTTTCGGCCTCAGCCCGCGCTATGAAGACCTGCGCTGGGATGGCCTCGCCTTCGACCGCGAACAGTTCGCCAGCGTCATCGGCGTTGACCCCGCGGCCTGGCTCGATGAGCTCAAGCTGCACTCAGCTCTGTTCGAGCAACTGGCTCACCACTTGCCTGATGCCCTGCTGACCACCCAGACTCGGATCCAGGCGCGCCTCGGCGCCGCCTGAGGCACAACAAGCGAGCGCGCCAGCCGCAGGGCGCCAAGGCGGCGCCAGCGGTCAGCGCGTGTGCTGCTCCGCCAGGCGATCCATGCCCTCTGCCGCCGCGCGAAGGTCTGCGGCGAAACCGGGCTGGGTGGCCTCATATCGGGCTGCGCGGGCGTACAACGCCGCAGCGCTGTCACGTGTGTGGTGTTGGGCGGCCGACGACGGCGCCGCCACTTGTCGCCACGCGGTCCAGCGCCGCATCAGCAGGGTGGTCAGTGAGGCCAGTTGGGCCTGCGGCGCGTTGCGAATGACGTTGTCGATGTACATGGTTTCCTTTCGATCAACCGATGGGTTGCTGCGGTGCAGTATGGGGTAAACCCTAGTTTGCTGGGTTTCATCCTGGTTTCATGCCCTTTGGGTCCGCAGGCCGATTGACCGCTTTTTTTTGGTCAGGCCATATTTTTCATTAGTTTGGAAGAGAGTGATCGCAAACATTGTTGTGTTGTGCGCAATCCACGGCCGTCGCTGAAGGCGCTGACAATCAGGCCATGAAGCAAGACCTGACTGATGCCGAGTTCGACGAACTCGATGCTTTGCTGCAAGCCACGCCGCTGCCCCACGCCCCGCTGGACGTCCTGATGCTTGAGGGTTACCTGGTGGGCGTGCTGGTCCAGCCGCGCGTGCTGGCTGCCGAAGCCTGGCTGCCGGGGGTCTTCGATCTCGAAGGCCACGCGTTGGCGGACGGCACTGATCCAGTGTGGCTGGCACGCTGTCGCACGCTGATCGAGCGGCGGTGGCTGGCTTTGAACGCAACGATCAGCGAAGACGGCTGGTTCGATCCGCTCATCGTCGACATTGATCGCGAGCCCCCGGTGAGCGAGTACGAGGCGGTCCAGGCGCCCGTCTCACGTGCGCTGCTGCCCTGGGCCGCCGGCTTTCATTGGGCTCAGGAGCAGTGCCCAGATCTGGGTGCCATCGAGGACGACGCGATTGCCCACGCCCTGGCGCGCATCTACCGGCACCTGCCGGCCGAAACCGACGAAGACCGCGAAATCGTCGCCGTGCTGGATCGCGAGCACCCGCTGGCCACCCTGGATGCCGGCCTGGAAGACCTGGTGCTGGCCGCGGTCGAGCTGTGGGACCTAACTCACCGTGAGCGCTTTCACGTCGAGACGGTTCAGCGCGACGGCCCCAAGACCGGGCGCAACGACCCCTGCCCCTGCGGCAGCGGCCGCAAGTTCAAGCAGTGCCACGGCAAGGGCTGAAGCCAGGATGAAGATCCAACTGCTGTCTGACCTGCACCTCGAGAGTGAAGCGTTCGACCCCGCGCCGCAAGACGGGGCCGAGGTGCTGGTGCTGGCGGGCGACATTGACAGCACTTGGCAAGGCTACGCCCGCTTTGCCGCCTGGCCTGTGCCGGTGTTGGTGGTGGCAGGCAACCACGAGTTCGACGGTCGCGACCTTTCAGTGGCCTGGCCTCAACTGCGCCGGCATTGCGCTGGGCTGGGCCTGACCCTGCTCGAGCGCGAGGCGGTGGTGCTCACGTCGCGCGCGGGCGCGCGCATTCGCTTTGTCGGCAGCGTGCGTTGGTGCGACTTCGATGCCTTCGGCCCCGAGGGCCGCGCCCGTGCCTTGCGGGCGGGGGCCTACTTTCAGCGCGTGATGGCGGCCCAGCGCGACGGCCTGCCCTTCGACGCCGCTGCAGTGCGGGATGAGGCACTGGTCTGTCGCGCCTGGCTGGCGGCTGCCTTGCAGGAGCCGGCTCAGGGCCGTTGGGACCGCAGCGTCGCCATCACCCATTTCGCGCCCAGCCTGCGCAGTGCAGATCCGCGCTATGGCCCGCTGCCCAGCACGGCCTCGTTCTGCAACGCCGACGATGACCTGCTACGCCACGCCAGCCTGTGGCTGCACGGCCACCTGCATTGCCGCCACGACTACCGCGTCAGCCACGCCGATGGCAGCGACACGCGGGTCGTGAGCCAGGCCCGCGGCTTGCGCGCCAAGGGCGAGACGGTCGGTTTCGATGCGAGCGCCGTGATCGAGGCTTGACGCCGCACAAGGCCGCACCCACAGTGCAGGCGCACAGTCAGGGTCTGAGCCTGACGAAACTGATGAGGAGTGATGGCATGAAGATATTGGTCGCCGTGGACGGCAGCAAATTCACCAAACGCATGCTGGCCTACCTGGCCGCACACGACGAATGGCTCGGCGTACAACACGCCTACACCGTGCTGACCGTCGTGCTGCCGGTGCCGCCGCGGGCTGCAGCGGTGCTGCCCAAGGATGTGCTGGTCTCGCACTACGACGCCGAGGCCGCCAAAGTGTTCAAGCCCGTGCGTCAGTTCCTGTCGCGCAAGGCCTTGGCCGTCGAGTACGTGGCCAAGACCGGCGCGGTGGCCGAGACCATCGCTGCGCTGTCTGACAAAGGCAAGTTCGACTTGTTAATGATGGGCTCGCACGGCCATGGCGCCTTCGGCAACCTGGTGCTCGGCTCCGTGGCCACCAAGGTGCTTGCCCAGTGCAAGGCGCCTGTGTTGCTCGTGCGCTAGCCGCGCGCGCCGAGGCCGTCGAAACAGGTTGCCATCACGATCTGCGTGATTTGCTCGTCGCTGTAGTTGCCACCGGCCTTGAGCAAACCGAGCACCGGGTCACACGCGCGAGCAAACAGCGTGTAGAGCACCACCTCGGCGGGCAGGCTCGGGTTGACGCTGCCGGCCGCCTGGGCCGCAACGATCCAGGCACCGAGCCGGTCACTGACGGACACCACGCGGTCGAGGTAGGTGCGGTGCTGCATCAGCGCGGTGCGCAACGACGAGCTTTGCGACGGCAGCGAGGGCATCTCGCCGGCCAGTTGTACCGTCATCGTCCAGTGCGCCACCGCTTTGAGCTGTTCGAGCGGCGCGGCCTGGGCGTGCACCGCGTTGCGTTGGTCGATGAAGGCCAGGGCGTGGTCGAGCACACGCACCATGGCAGCCGCTGCCAGCTCTTCCTTGGACGCGAAGTGCTTGTACAGGCTGGCTTTGGCAATGCCGACATCGGCTGCGACTTCGTCCACTGTCATGGCCTCGAAGCCTTTTTCCGCCAGGAGGCGGTTGACGGCGCTGACGATGGCATCCTCGCGTACCTGGAGAACCTGCTGACGGAATGAAACTCGGACCATGGGAACAGATTGTATCCATCTCCGACTCAACTGAAACGAAGGGGATCGTGTTGTGACTAAATGGTATGCGAAATAACCATCAAGTAGTAGTGGAGAACTGATTAGGACAGAATCACGTCCACGGCGACAGCTTGTCACCGCACGTTGCCTCACCTATCTCACTCTCAAAGACTCTCCACCATGAAGAAACTCCTCACCGCTGCCATCCTCACCATTGGCCTGTCCAGCGCCGCCCTGGCCAAGGACATCGTTGACACGGCCGTCGCCGCGGGCAACTTCAAGACCCTGGCCACTGCCTTGACGGCTGCTGGCTTGATCGACACACTGAAGGGCAAGGGCCCGTTCACGGTGTTTGCGCCCACTGACGCTGCGTTCGCCAAGATTCCGAAGGATCAGCTCGATGCCCTGCTCAAGGACAAGGCTGCGCTGACCAAGGTGCTGACCTACCACGTCGTGCCGGGCAAGGTGATGGCCAAGGACGTCAAGGCCGGCAAGGTCAAGACGGTTCAGGGCGGCGAATTGACCGTCGCGACCGCGGGCGGCGTGACCGTCGATGGCGCCAAGGTCAGCGCGACCGACATCACTGCCGACAACGGCGTCATCCACGTCATCGACAGCGTCGTGATGCCCAAGTAATTGGGCGCTGAAGCGCGCCGGGCGGGTTGCCCACCCGGCGCAGCTTGCCTCAGTGGCCTGGCGCGGAGCCGTCGGGCCAGCACGAAGCCGCCGCGGCGCGTGCTTCGTCGTCGCGGCCTTCGTGCTCAAGTGCAGCCAAGCTGCAGTCGAGACCGAAAGCTGTGCCCATGTCGGCGGCGTCGGGCTCAAAGGCGCTGTGCTCCCATTCGCGGGCCAGCCGCTGCAGGGTCGAAACTTTCTTCGTCGCTGACATGCTGGTGCTCCCGACCCCTGACGGGGTCCGTGTGAAGTGGGTGCCCCAGTGTTGAGCGGATTCGCAGGCCGTGAACGCCGGAGTCGAGCGACATTTGCGCCACTGTTCACGGCTTCAAGCTCTGTGCGTGCAGGGCCTGCGCGAAAACTCATCACTTCGTGGGATGGCGTGCTTCTTGCGCCCGACTAGGCTTGCTGTGCGAAACCGACCGACCGACCCAACAAAACCTGCCATGCGACCGCCTGTACTGCGTACCTTGACCTGGGTGACTGTGGCCACTGCTGTGGCCAGCGCGCTTTGGCTGGCGGTTGTTGCCGGCGACCCCGGCATTGCCCTGCGGCTGACGGCGACGCAGCAGGCGACTGAATCGGCGCCCCTCCCAGCCGTCGTGTGACCTGGCGCTAAGTTCGGCGTGGCCGCAACGGACCCGGACGCAAAAGCGGACGCGAAACATCCGCCATCAGCAGGCTGCAGCGAACCAGGTCTTCCACCGCTTCGGCGACGCTCTCGGGCGGCTCGATCGAATCGATCAACTCGCTCAGATCGTCGGCGTCGTCGAGGTCCTCAGGGTCGAAGTGGGCGTAGAGCACCGCCAGCGGCTCGCGCAGACGCGTGTCGTCGATTTGCAGCAGGCCGGGAAACAGGTCTTGCGCGGCCGAGAACCCCGCGATCCAGGGCAACACGGCCTGCGAAGCGAGGCAGGCTTCGTCGTCGCCATCGGCGGCATCGAGTTCGAAGATCCAGGGGTCAAACCATTGGCGTGCGCTGATCGCCCGCTCAAGTTCGGCGTGGCGGCGTTGCACCAGGACCTGCAATGCCTGTAACTTGTGGCCCGCCGGGGCAGGCCGGCCGTCGAGGTCGTGAACATGGCGCAGCCAGTGCTCGCGCGGCACCGGGCGCGGCTGCAACAACACGCCGACCAGAAACCCGTCCAGCGCCGACAGGTCCAGCGGTTCGAGCGGCGGCGGAAGGGCGTCGAGCAGGGCCTCAAGCTGGTCGCGCTCGACGTCGCTGAGGGCGGTGAGTTGCTTGTCGGCGGCCATGACTGGATTGTCAGGCCGTTGCCAAACCGGGTTCCGGTCATAGACTTGCGGCTGAGCGGCGCGCGGCGCTGCCGGAGACACAACATGGGCGCGCCTGAAGCTTTCACCACCACCACCGACATTGGCCACTGGATTGCCGGCCGCCGCGATAGCGGCGCCAGCGGTCGCTCACAACCCGTCTTCAACCCAGCCACGGGCGCGGTCGCGCGCCAGGTGCACCTGGGGGGCGAGCGCGAGGTGGCCGCGGCCGTGGCTGCGGCCGACGAGGCCTTTCCGGCCTGGGCCGACACGCCGCCGATCCGGCGCGCGCGTGTGCTGAACAAGTTCCTGGAGTTGATGAACCGCCACAAGGACCACCTGGCGGCCATGATCACCGCCGAGCACGGTAAGGTCTTCTCCGACGCGCAGGGTGAGGTCATGCGCGGCATCGACATCATCGAGTTCGCCTGTGGCGCGCCGCAGCTGCTCAAGGGTGACTTCACCGACCAGGTCTCGACCGGGATGGACAACTGGACCCTGCGCCAGCCGCTGGGCGTGGTGGCGGGTGTCACGCCGTTCAACTTCCCCTGCATGGTGCCGTGCTGGATGTTCCCGGTGGCGCTGGCCTGCGGCAACAGCTTCGTGCTCAAGCCCAGCCCGCTCAATCCGAGCCCGAGTTTGCTGATGGCCGAGTTGCTGCGCGAGGCCGGGCTGCCCGACGGCGTGTTCAACGTCGTGCAGGGCGACAAGGTGGCCGTGGAGGCGCTCATGGCGCACCCCTTGGTCAAGGCGCTGAGCTTCGTTGGCTCGACCCCGATTGCGCATTCGCTTTACCAAAGTGGCGCTGCACAAGGCAAGCGGGTGCAGGCCCTCGGCGGCGCCAAGAACCACATGGTGGTGATGCCCGATGCCGACGTGGAGCAGACGGTCGATGCCTTGATCGGCAGCGCCTACGGATCGGCCGGCGAGCGTTGCATGGCAATTTCAGTGGCGGTGCTGGTCGGCGATGTCGCCGACAAGGTCTTGCCCAAGCTGGCCGCCCGGGCGCGGGCCCTGAAGATTGGCAGCGGCCTGCAGGCCGATGTCGAAATGGGCCCGGTTATCAGCCGCGCCGCCAAGGACCGCATCGAGAGCTACATCACCCTCGGCGTCGAAGAGGGCGCCAAGCTGGTGGTTGATGGCCGTGGCTTCACCATCGGCGGGCACGAGGCCGGCTTCTTCACGGGCGCCACGTTGTTCGACCACGTCACGCCGGCGATGCGCATCTACCAGGAAGAAATCTTTGGCCCGGTACTGGTTTGCGTGCGGGCGAAGGACTTTGCCGACGCCGTGCAACTCGTCAACGAGCACGAATACGGCAACGGTGTGGCCTGTTACACCAGCGACGGCAACGTCGCGCGCGAGTTCGCGCGGCGCATCCAGGTCGGCATGGTCGGCATCAACGTGCCGATCCCGGTTCCGATGGCCTGGCACGGCTTCGGTGGCTGGAAGCGCAGCCTGTTTGGCGACATGCATGCCTACGGCGAAGAGGGCGTGCGCTTCTACACCAAGCAAAAGAGCGTCATGCAACGCTGGCCCGCGAGCATCGGCAAGGGCGCCGAGTTCGCGATGCCCACGGCCCAGTAGTAGCGTCACCGCTGCGCCCGGCGCTGCGGTGACGTGCCCTCAGCTGCCGATCACACCGCCGTCGTTCTTGCGGATGACCACGGTGGCTGAGCGCGGCCGGCCATTGGCGTTGAAGTCAGGCCAGTTGGAGATCTTGCGCGGCGCGTCCGGATCGCTCTTCTCGCTCGGGCTCTCGCCCGGGTGCTGGATGTTGATGAACATCGTGCGCCCGTCGGGGGTCGCGGTGGCGCCGGTGACTTCGCAGCCGGCCGGGCCGGTCAGGAAGCGGCGGATCTCGCCGCTGCGCACGTCGGCGGCCAGCATGGTGTTGTTGCCCAGGCGGGCCAGGTCGCCCTTGCCCATCGCCGAGGTGCTCATGTCGGTCTGGATCCAGAGCACGCCGCGCGCGTCGGTCCACAGGCCGTCGGGGCAGCCGAACGCGTCGCCCTTGACATTGCCCTTGGCCTCGGCGCGCTCGTTGGCCGGGTCACCGGCCAGCACGAAGTGGTTCCAGGCGAAAGTCCGGCCGTCGAAGTCACCCTCATCCTTCCAGCGGATGATGTTGCCCATGGTGTTGTTCTTGCGCGGGTTGGCGGCGTCAACGTCAGCGCCCTTGCCATCGGCGCGGTTGCTGTTGTTGGTCAGCGTGCAATAGACCCAGCCCTGTTTGTCGACGTCGATCCACTCCGGGCGGTCCATCTTGGTGGCGCCCAGCGCGTCGCTGGCTTGGCGTGCCTTGATCAGAACCTCGCCTTGGTCGGCAAAGCCATTGGCCGCGGTCAGCGGGCCTTGGCCGTGGGTCAGGGCGATCCAGCGGCCCTTGCCGTCAGCATCGAACTTGGCCACAAAGAGCGTGCCGTGGTCGAGCAGCTCGGTATTGGCGCTGGCGCCGCCCGGCTTGACGCGGTCGCGGCTGACGAACTTGTAGATGTACTCGAAGCGCGCGTCTTCGCCCATGTAAACGACCGCGCGGCCGTCCTTGGTCAGGGCGGTGGT
>JANNGJ010000338.1:0-6245 GCA_031403815.1 Burkholderiales bacterium
CCCGCGCGTGGTCGCCGCCTTGGGGCCGTGGCTGCGCGACCACTTCGCAACCCCGGATTCGCGCACCCACGCCTGGGGCTGGGAGGCTGAGGCGGCGGTCGAGAAGGCGCGTGTTCAGGTGGCTGAGCTGATCGGTGCCGACCCACGCGAGATCGTCTGGACTTCCGGGGCCACCGAGAGCATCAACCTCGCGCTGAAGGGCGCCGCCAACTTCTACAAGACGCGCGGCAAGCACATCGTCACCATCAGAACCGAGCACAAGGCCGTGCTCGACACGGTTCGCGAGCTCGAACGCCAAGGCTTCGAGGCCACCTACCTTGAGGTCGAGGAAGACGGCCTGATCGACCTGAACAAGCTTGAAGCCGCGCTGCGCCCCGACACCATCCTGGTTTCGGTGATGTACGTCAACAACGAGATCGGCGTCATCCAGGACATTCCGGCCATCGGCAAGCTGTGCCGTGCCAAGAACATCATCTTTCACGTCGATGCGGCCCAGGCCACCGGCAAGGTGGCGATCGACATGGCCACGCTGCCGGTCGATCTGATGAGCCTGGCTTCGCACAAGACCTATGGCCCCAAAGGCATCGGCGCGCTGTATGTGCGGCGCAAGCCGCGGGTGCGCATCGAAGCGCAGATGCATGGGGGCGGCCACGAGCGTGGCATGCGTTCCGGTTCCTTGCCGACACACCAATGCGTCGGCATGGGCGAGGCCTTCCGTATCGCTCGCGAAGAGATGGGTGTCGAGAGCGAGCGCATCCGCATGTTGCAGCAGCGCTTGTTGCGCGGCCTGGTCGATATGGAGCAGGTCTTCGTCAACGGCAACCAGGAGCGGCGCGTGCCGCACAACCTGAACATCAGCTTCAATTTCGTCGAAGGCGAGTCGCTGATCATGGGCGTCAAGGGCCTGGCAGTGAGTTCGGGCTCGGCCTGCACCTCGGCCAGCCTGGAACCGAGCTACGTGCTGCGCGCCCTGGGCCGCAGCGATGAGCTGGCGCACTCCAGCCTGCGCATGACGATTGGCCGCTTCACAACGGAAGAAGAGATTGACTACGCGATCAGCACGCTGAAGGACCGCGTCGGCAAGCTGCGAGAGCTTTCTCCCCTGTGGGAAATGTTCAAGGACGGCATCGACATCAGCACGATCAAGTGGGCTGCACATTGAACTGGACGGAGTACTGACATGGCATACAGCGAGAAGGTCATTGACCACTACGAGAACCCACGCAACGTCGGCTCGTTCGACAAGGGCGACGACTCTGTCGGCACCGGCATGGTCGGTGCGCCGGCCTGCGGCGACGTGATGAAACTGCAGATCAAGGTCAACCCGGTCACGGGCCTGATCGAAGACGCCAAGTTCAAGACCTACGGCTGCGGTTCGGCGATTGCGTCGAGCTCGCTGGTCACCGAGTGGGTCAAGGGCAAGTCGCTCGACGAAGCGCTGACGATCAAGAACACCCGCATCGCCGAGGAGCTGGCGCTGCCGCCCGTCAAGATCCATTGCTCGATCCTGGCCGAGGATGCGATCAAGGCCGCGGTCGAGGACTACAAGGCCAAGAAGTCGCACTGAAGCCATGTCAGTCACCCTCACGGAAGCTGCGGCCCGCCATGTCAGCCGCTATATCTCCCGCCGCGGCAAAGGGGTCGGCGTGCGCCTGGGCGTCAGAACCACCGGCTGCTCAGGGCTGGCCTACAAGCTGGAGTACGCCGATGACTTTGCGCCCGAGGACCACGTGTTTGAAGGCCACGGCGTGAAGATCCTGATTGACCCCAAGAGCCTGCCCTACCTTGAGGGGACGGAGCTCGACTTCGTGCGTGAAGGCCTCAACGAAGGTTTCAAGTTCCACAACCCGCGCGAGAAGGATCGCTGCGGCTGCGGAGAGTCCTTCCGCGTCTGAGGCTCGCGCTGCGCTTGCGGGCGCGGCGAGGCCGCGCTTTTTCATGCTCCATCCCACCCGCACCAATGTCTTGATTTGCCCGGAACGCGCCGACCATCCCCAGGTCGTTGCGCTGCTGGCGGCGCTCGACACTTACCTGGCCGGCCTGTACCCGCCCGAAGCGAACCACCTGATGTCGGTGGCCGAATTACTTGCGCCCGAGGTGTCTTTCTATGCGGCCTGGCAGGGCAACTGCATCGTGGGCACGGGCGCCACGCGGCGCATGCCCGACATCGGCGGCCAGGCCTACGGGGAAATCAAGCGCATGTTTGTTCACCATGACGTTCGCGGCCAAGGGATCGCCGCGCGCATGGTGCTGACGCTTGAAGCCGGCTTGAAGGCGCAGCAGATTGCGCTGGCCCTGCTCGAAACCGGGCGCAACCAGCATGAAGCCGTGCGCCTGTACAAGCGCTGCGGCTACCAAGAACGCGCCGCCTTTGGCGGCTATCCGGACAACGGCCTGTCGCTGTTCCTCGAGAAGCGTTTGTGAAACTCGACGACAACGACTTTGCCTTGTTCGGGCTGCCCGAGCGCTTCGTGCTCGACCGGGTCGATCTCGACGCCCGTTGGCGGCAGTTGCAGGGCTCCGCGCACCCGGACCGCTTCGTTGGCGAGGGCGCCGCCGCCCAGCGCTTGGCCATGCAATGGTCGGTGCGCATCAATGAGGCGTATCGGCGCTTGCGCGAGCCACTGACCCGCGCCGCATACCTTTGCGAGTTGCGCGGCGCGCCGATTTCAGCGCATACCAACACCGCCATGCCCGCGGAGTTCCTGGTCCAGCAGATGGCTTGGCGCGAGGCGCTTGACGAAGCCGATGACGGCACCGCGCTGGCCAAGCTCGAGGCAGAAGTCCTGGCCGAGGAGCGTGATTTACTGGGCCAACTCAGCAGCTTGCTCGACCCGCCATCGGCGCCGACCCAGGCCGCCGAACGGGTGCGCGCACTCATGTTCATCACCCGCTTTCGCGCCGATCTCGCCGAACGCATCGACGCCTTTCACGACTGATCCATGGCCCTGCTGCAAATTTCCGAACCCGGCCAGTCGCCTGACCCGCACACGCGGCGCATCGCGGTCGGTATCGATCTCGGGACCACGCACTCGCTGGTCGCCGCGGTGCGCCATGGCGTTGCCGACTGCCTGGTGGACAGCAGCGGCCGTGCCATCCTGCCGTCGGCCGTGCGCTACCTGGACGGTGGCCGGCGACAGATCGGCGCGGAAGCCTTTGCGGCGCAGGCGCAAGACCCCCTGAACACCATCGTCTCCGTCAAGCGTCTGATGGGCCGCGCGTTGGCCGATGTGGTCGGCCACGAGCGCCTGCCCTACCGGTTTGTCGATAGCCCCGGCATGGTGGCCATCGAGACACGCGACGGCGTGAAGACCCCCGTCGAGGTGTCGGCCGAGATCTTGGCCGCACTGCGCCAGCGTGCCGAAGACAGTTTCGACAGCGACGATCTGTTTGGCGCGGTGATCACGGTGCCCGCCTACTTCGACGACGCGCAGCGCCAGGCGACCAAGGACGCTGCGCGCCTGGCGGGCCTGAACGTGCTGCGCCTCATCAACGAGCCGACGGCCGCCGCCCTGGCCTACGGCCTGGACAACGCCAGTGAGGGCCAGTACGCCGTGTATGACCTCGGTGGTGGCACCTTTGACATCTCCCTGCTGCGCCTGACCCAGGGTGTGTTCGAGGTCATGGCCACGGGCGGTGATGCTGCCCTTGGGGGTGACGATTTCGATGCGGCGCTGGCGAGCTGGGCCCTGGCAGCTGCCGGCCGCACCGCCGAGAGTGCGCATGACCGTCGTGCCGTGTTGATGGCAGCGCGGGTCGCCAAGGAAGCGCTCACCGACCTGCCCAGCACCGCACTGGCCTGCGAGCTGGCTGACGGCGCCCTGGCGGTGACGATCACCCGGGCCCAGTTCGAGTTGCTGGCCGAGCCCTTGATCGAGCGCACGCTCAGCGCCGTGAAGCGGGTCTTGCGCGATGCCAAGTTGGCGCGCGACGACGTCAAGGGTGTGGTGCTGGTGGGGGGGTCGACGCGCATGCCTGCCGTGCGCGCCGCTGTCGCCGCCTTGTTCGGGCGCCCGCCGCTGACCAACTTGAACCCCGATGAAGTGGTGGCGGTGGGTGCGGCTATCCAGGCCAATCAACTGGCTGGCAATGCGGCCGACGGCGAGATCCTGCTGCTTGACGTCATCCCTCTATCGCTCGGCATCGAGACCATGGGCGGCCTGGTCGAGCGCATCGTCGAGCGCAACAGCACCATCCCGACCGCCAAGGCGCAGGACTTCACGACCTACCAGGACGGCCAGACGGCCTTGGCTCTGCATGTGGTGCAGGGCGAGCGCGAGCTGGTGGCCGACTGCCGCTCCCTGGCGCGCTTCGAGTTGCGCGGCATTCCACCCATGGTGGCGGGCGCGGCGCGCATTCGCGTCACTTTCGAGGTCGATGCCGACGGCCTGCTGAAAGTCTCGGCGCATGAAATGACCTCGGGCGTGCAAGCCGCGATCACGGTCAAGCCCAGCTATGGACTGGCCGACGACGACATCGCACGCATGCTGCGCGAGAGCTTTTCCGAGGCCGACGCCGATGCAGCTGCGCGCTCGCTGCGCGAGTCGCGTGTCGACGCCGATCGCATGGTGCTGGCCACCCGCTCGGCCCTCGCGGCCGATGGCGATTTGCTGACCGACACCGAGCGCCGCGCGATGCTCGCGCTCGTCGACACGCTGGGTCAGCTTGCCCAAAGTGTCGACCACCATGCCATCGACGCGGCCGTCAAGGCCTTGGCCGCTGGCACCGAGGCCTTCGCCGCGGCGCGCATGAACCGCGGCATCCGCCAAGCGCTGGCCGGCCGCAGCATCGAAGAGGTCTGAGCCCCATGCCTGTCATCAAGATCCTGCCCCACGCCGAGTACTGCCCCCTGGGCGACCAGATCCAGGCCGCCAGTGGAACCTCAATCTGCGAAGCCCTGCTCGAGAACGGCATTGCCATCGAACATGCCTGTGAGTTGAGCTGTGCATGTACCACCTGCCATGTCATCGTGCGCGAGGGCTTTGAGTCGCTCGGCGAGATGGATGAGAGCGAGGAAGACCTGCTCGACCGGGCCTGGGGCCTGGAGCCCAGTTCGCGCCTGTCCTGCCAGGCCATCGTGTCGAACCGCGATGTGACGATCGAGATCCCGCGCTACACCATTAATCACGCCAAGGAGAAGCACTGAGGCCATGAAAAAACCCGCCGCAGCGGGTTGTCTCCACGGCCTCAGGGCTGATCAATTTTTCGGCACTTCCGAGCCGTTGATGGTGCGCCGGAACCACTCGCCGATGGGGCGCAGTGAGTCGAAGATGGAGTCCTGCTCGCCCTCGCGCTCGCGCAACAGGCCGCGCTCATTGAGCATTTGCATGAACAGGCGCACTTCGAGTTTGGTGGCCCCGCTGGACAACACCAGCTGCTGCGGCGACATATAGCGGTGCGACATGTCGCTGAGCATGCGCCTGTACACCGTGCGGTGGTAGGGCGCCGGGAGGTCCGGCCAGGCTGCGAGCTTGAATTCCTTCATGGTGCCAAGGGGCGGCGCTGCAACAGCCAACGCCCTTCTCCTGTTCTGTGGCCACTAGAGTAGCCCGCCAAGTGGCGTCAAGCCAAGCAACTAGGGGGGCTTTTTGCTTCTTTTCGGGCGATCAGTTGTGTCGTTTTGCGTGCGGCGTGCCAATTCTCACGTTCGCGGGTCGCCGTCGACGGCTGGCTACACTGGCTGCGTGCATGTCCTGGGCATTGAGTCGTCGTGTGATGAAACTGGCTTGGCCTTGGTGGCCTGGCAAGGTGACGAGCCCGTGCGCTTGTTGGCCGATGCCTTGCACAGCCAGGTCGAAATGCACGCTGCCTTCGGCGGCGTGGTGCCCGAACTGGCCTCTCGCGACCACATTCGGCGCGTCCTGCCGCTGGCCCGGCAAGTCCTGAAGGACGCCGGGCGGCAGCTGGCTGACATCGACATCGTCGCCTACACCCGCGGGCCCGGCCTGGCGGGCGCCTTGCTCGTCGGCGCCGGCATCGGCGTGGCGCTGGCGGCTGCGCTGGACAAGCCGGCGATGGGCGTGCACCACCTGGAAGGGCACCTGCTGTCGCCCTTCCTGTCGGCCGATCCGCCGCGCTTTCCCTTCGTCGCCTTGTTGGTCTCAGGCGGTCACACCCAGCTCATGCGCGTTGACGGTGTCGGTGCGTATGTACTGCTGGGCGAGACCATCGACGACGCTGCAGGCGAGGCCTTCGACAAGAGCGCCAAGCTGCTCGGCCTGGGCTACCCGGGCGGCGCCGCGCTG
>JANNGJ010000339.1:0-3942 GCA_031403815.1 Burkholderiales bacterium
GAAGTCCGCCGGCGTCGTGCGCACCACCTGGTGCGGCTGGGCCTGCAGCGTCAAGCCGCAGTGGCGCAGCAGCGCCAGGCTCCGTTGCTCGCATGGGTCGATCTCCTGGGCATCAAAGGGGCGGGTGTCGCCGTCGGCGGGTGCATTCACAAGGCACAGCAGGCGCTCGGCGCCAGCCGGCCCGCTGGCATCGTCGCCGCGGTCTTGCGCGCATACATAGACCGTGCCCTGTTGCGGCAGACGGCGGCGTTGAAAGATGTCTTGGAATTCGGAACGGTAGTCGCTGTCAAAGAAGACGTTGTGGCGCACCAGCGGAAAGCCGCTGGCCTCGGCATGCATGGCCCAAGTCACCGCTGAGAGCGAACGCTGCGCTGCCGGTACGGCCGGGGCGGCGGGTCGCGCTGCGTCGCCGAGCAAGCCACTGGCCAGGGCATTGGCGTCGCCATTGAAGACAACGGAATCAGCCGCCAGAGTGCTGCCATCGGCCAGGCGCACGCCACAGGCGCGGCCGCCGCGCACCAGGATCTGTTCACACGCTTGGCCATAGCGGAACACGGCGCCGCGTTGCGCGGCCAGGCCAGCCAGGGCTTGCGCCACGGCGTGCATGCCGCCGCGCACGGCCCACACGCCGTCGAGCTCCACTTGGGCCACCAGCATCAGGGTGGCGGGTGCCGCCCAGGGGTCGCTGCCACAGTAGGTGGCGTAGCGGCCGAAGAGTTGTTGCAGGCGCGGGTCGTGAAAGTGGCGCGCCAGGTGCGACCACAGGCTGGCCATCGGCCCGAGCCCCGCCAGGGCCATCAAGCCGCGCGGGCCGAGGTCGCGCGCCATGGTGGCCAGGCTGGGGCGCTCGGAGCGGATGTAAGGCCCTTCGAGCGTGGCATACACCTGCTGGGCCTGCTGGCAAAAGCGAAGAAAGCGGCGTGCCTCGGCCGGGCTGCTGAAGGCAGCGATAGCGTCGGCGGAACGCTGCTTGTCGGCGAACAGGTCGAGGTGGCCGCCGCCGCCGCGCCAAGCGTGGCGCGCCAACACCGCCAAGGGCGTCAAGGCCAGCAAAGGCTCGAGGCTGCTGCCCACTTCAGCCAGGATCTGCTCGAAGACCCAGCGCATCGTGAACACGGTGGGGCCGGCGTCAATGCTGGCGCCGTCCACCACCACCTGGCGCATCTTGCCGCCCGGCGCGGCCGCGGCCTCGACCACGGTGACGTGAAGGCCCCGGTGCGCCAGCAGCAAGGCGCTCACCAGGCCGCCGATGCCGGCGCCAACCACCACCACGCGGTGATCGCGTAAAGGCGTGCCCGTCATGGCGCCGCCATGGCGTACCAACGCAATGCGCGCGGCTCATGCCGAATCACCTTCAAGCGCATGAAAACCCGTTCGGACTGAGCTTGTATCCCCGAGCATCCTGAGCTTGTCGAAGGAAGCCCTGCGACAAGCTCAGGGCGAACGGCAGGTTCTTGACGATTGATCTGGGCAGCACGTCAGCCATAGCGTCGGCCCTGCCAGCGGCCCTGCAGCAAGAGCGGCACAAAGCGCACGAACATCGACTCGCTGAACCAGTCGCCGGCCGCTGCACCGCGAATGGCTTGCAGGTGCGCGCCGCTGCGCGCGTAGGCATCCATCGCGGCCTGGTTGTCCCAAACGCTGAAGGTGGCCTGGCGCAGTACCGGTGCCTCGCCCAGACCCACCGCCAGTTGGCAGCCGGCGGCCGAGGCCAGCGCGGCCTCCGAGGCCGGGGAGTGCTGCCAGAACGACGCGGCGCGACTCGGCCGGATCGAGGCGCGCGTCAGCGCCGCGACCGGGCCGCTCGCGGGCACAACCGCGCTGACACCGACCTGCGCACCCGACCAACTGCCGCGGCATGACGTGGCGCGCAGCTTGATCACCAGGCATTCCCTGGCGCGCGCGCGGTAGCCGGCGACGATGGCCGAGCGTTCGATGAAGTCATCGGCGTGGGGCTCGCTGATGAAGAGCGCAAACAGGCCTTGGCGTGACGGGCTGGGGCGCAAGCCGAAGCCGCCCTGCTGGCCGCTGCCCAGGGCCTTGGCCAGGCGCATCCCGGGCACACCGCGCAAGGGCCGCGCGCCCAGCACGATGCGTGACCAGCCCCAGAGCCGCGCGCTGGGCGCCACGTCCACCAGCAGCAGCACGGCCACGTCATCTCTCGCGCCGTCAGAAGGCGCGCACTCCACGTCGCTGGCTTGGATGGGCGCAAGGGCCCCAAGACCAACGGCCGCCGGCGGCGGCAGCTTTTGTGCAGGACGAGTGGTGGGGCTGGGTCCGGTCATCGTGGTGCAAGTGTCCGATGGCACGGGTGGCGCCGCCAGCCCGGTCCCGGATTTACTTGCTGCGCCAGCTCACGCGGTTTGCCACCGGGCTGCCATCCACAGTCCTCTAAGGCTTTGCGGCGGACGCCGCGGTCGCGGCCGCGACCACCACCGGCGCCGGCTCCGCGGGCGCCGTGTACGGCGCCAGCAGCTCGGGATGGTTCTTGGCCATCGCCGCGCCCAAGAGGGGCTTGTTGACCCCCTGGTGACAGGTGGAGCAGTTGACCTTGGCCACGTCGCCCTTGACGCCCAACCGATTGGGCGGGAAGGTGGCGGTGAGCGGCTCCATGTAGGCCACGTTGAGGTCACGCGCCATCCGGATCCCATGCCAGGCGGTCACGCGCTGCGGCGGCGCTTCGCTCCAGGATGCAAAGTTGCGGGTGTTGTGGCAGAAGGTGCAGTTGACGCCCAGCGAGTTCGACATGTGCATCATCAGCCCGTAGGTGTGCTCGGCCTGCTTGGTGCTGGCCAGGTTGGCCTTGGTGCCGGTGAACTTGAGGGCCTCGTTGCCGTTGACGCGGATCGGCTGGTCCTGCAACAAATAGGGCGTGAACGGGTCGTTCGGCAGCGAGCTCAAGCCCACCGACGGGGCGGCAATGTTCTGCCCGGCCAGGTCCCCCATCACCGAGTTCTGCGCATACTTGCGGTCGCCTGGCGCGTACCAGACCTGTTGCGGCACCGGGTTGCCGCGGTGGCAGGTGTAGCAGGTGACGCCGGTGGCGCCAACATGCGGTTTCCAGTCGGCATTCAGGTGTTGCGTCATCTGCACCATGCGCCGCGCCACCACCTTGGTGTACTTGCCGTCGTCGGCGAAGTTCTGCACGTTGTGGCAATAGGCACAGCCTTCCTGCGGCGACACCCAGGCGGTGATGGCGGCCATGTGGCGCGAAAACTCGGCCACGCTCAGGTGGCCCAGCACCTTGACGTTCTGATAGACCTGGGAGGCCTTGGGGCCATCGGGGCTGGCAGCTTCGGCTGAAGCCGGTGCCTGGTTCAGGGCCACCGTGATGCGATCGGTGCGCGGGTTGTTGACCTGCTCCATGCCGGTGCCACGATAGCCGCTCTGCACTGCCGTGACGGGGGGGCGCTCGCAGCCGGCCAGCAGCGTCAAGGCCACGCCGGCCACGGCGAGTTGCGCGGCGCGCAGGCCGAGGCGAAGGGTGATGCTCATGGCTTGACTCCGATCAGCAGGGCCGGGTCGACACTGACGGGGTAGACGGCAGGGTACGAAGGCACGACACCGTGTTTCATGCTCCACAGATACCAGTTGTCGACCACCGGGCCGGTCAAGAGGATGCCGATGCCGCCGACCAACGGGCAGAGCACGGCGAACCACCAGGCCCAGCGGTGGATGGACTCCATCGTGGCGTTGAAGCCCATGGTCCAGCGCCAGAACAAGGCGGCGCGCTCGCTGGCGGTGCCGCGGTCGACGATCTGCTCGATCTCGCGCTCACCGCCGAAGCGGCTCACCGCCAGTATGGTGGCACCGTGCATGGCAAAGAGCAGCACCGAGCCGTAGAGGAAGACGATCGACAGGGCATGGAAGGGGTTGTAGAACAGGTTGCCGTGGCGCAGTGAGAGCGCCGAGACCCAGTCGAGGTGCGGGAAGATGCCGAAG
>JANNGJ010000340.1:0-3602 GCA_031403815.1 Burkholderiales bacterium
GCTGGCCGCGATGGTCGCGGGGGCGATGGCCGCCGGCATCAGCTACGTCCTCAACGGCCAGTTGCTCAGCCACTTCGACATCGATCTCGGCCGCTTCTCGCGCACGGTGTCGCCGGTGACGGAAGAACTGCTCAAGGGCGCGCTGATCGTGGCCCTCATCCGCAGCCACCGCATCGGCTTCCTGGTCGACGCGGCGATTGTCGGCTTTGCCGTCGGCACCGGCTTCGCCCTCGTCGAGAACCTCCACTTCCTCAGCCTGATTCCCAACGCCTCGATGGCCACCTGGGTGGTGCGCGGCTTCGGCACCGCGATCATGCACGGCGGCACCACGGCTGTCTTCGCCATCCTGAGCCTGGCGCTGCTCGAGCGTTGGGGCGCCAACAGCCTGCGCGCCCTGGTGCCGGGCCTGGTGCTCGCGATGCTGTTGCATGCGGCCTTCAACCACCTGAGTCACGCGCCGCAACTGGCCACGCTGAGCGTGATGATCGCGGTGCCGCTGTTGATGACTGCGGCGTTCCTGCGCAGTGAAATCGCCACGCGTGACTGGCTCGGCACCGGCTTCGACTCGGACGTGCAGATGCTGGAGTTGATCAACGCCGGCGGCATCGCGGAGTCACCGGTCGGTCGCTACCTGCACACCCTGCGCGACCGCTTCGCCGGGCCGCTGCTGGCGGACGTGCTGTGCTACCTGCGCGTCTACACCGAGCTGTCGCTGCGCGCCAAGGGCCTGCTGATGATGCGCGAGAACGGCTTCGAGACCGTGCTCGACGACGAAGCCAAGGCCAGCCTGGCCGAGCTGCGCTACCTCGAGGGCAGCATCGGCCAGACGGGTGTGCGCGCCTTGCAGCCGCTGCTGCGCATGAGCCCGAAGGATTTGTGGCAGCTTTACCGGATCGGGCAGGGCTGAGCGACAACCACTTTGAGGTGGCGGCTGTGGTGTCAATCCGGCGCCGAAGCACCACGGCCGAGAAGGTGTTGGACCTTGTCACGCAATGCGGGCAAGTCCTGTTCAACCATCGACCAGACCGCATCGAGGTCGACGCTGAAATAGCCGTGAATCAGGCGATCACGTGCGCCGGCGATCGAGCGCCACGGAACTGAAGGCTCGCTGCCAACGAGCGCCGGGCTGAGGTTCTTGACCGCCTCCCCAACGATGGAGAGCTGACGCACCACCGCGCTCTGCGTCTTGCGGTCAGCCATGAAGCCAGCTTGGCCGTCGGCCGTGAAGCTCTCGATGTCAGCGATTGCCGCCAGGATGTGCGCCAGGAAGAGCCCGTCGCGCTCGGTCATAGTGGCCGCGCCTCGGCCAGGATGCGGTCTCGCAGCGCCGGGTGCAGTTCGCGCTCGGTGCACAGGTCGACCTTCATACCGAGCATGTCTGCAATGTCGAGTTGCAGACCCACGATGTTCAACAACGAAGTTCCCGCGGGCATGTCGACGAGCAGATCGATATCGCTGCCTTCGCGATCCAGGCCCTTGGCCACCGACCCGAACACGCGCACACGCTTCGCGCCGCTCGCTGCAGCGAGGGCGAGGATTCGATCACGCTGCGAGGCGAGAGCTTGGGAGGGGCGCATGGGCTGATTCTGCAGCATTGCCCATGCGATAACGCAGGTGCTAGATGCTCTGGACGCGCGGCGCCGCTTTGAGCAGCGCCTCGACCAGCGCATCCACCCGAATCGGCTTGGTGATGTAGTCGTCCATGCCCGCGGCCAGGCACATCTCGCGGTCGCCCTGCATCGCATTCGCGGTCATGGCCACGATGCGTGGCCGATCGGGCCCGCGGGCAACGATGCGGCGCGACGCTTCCAGGCCATCCATCTCGGGCATCTGCACGTCCATCAGCACCACGTCGTAGGGCTGGCGTTCGACGCTTTCGATGGCCTCGATGCCGTTGCTGGCCACGTCGGCGCGGTAACCCATCTGCTGCAGCAGGCGCAGAGCGAGTTTCTGGTTCACGACGTTGTCTTCTGCCAGCAGGATGCGCAGCGGGTGGCGTTCGGCCATCTGCGGGTCGATCGCGACCTTGCCTGCGGCCTTGGCCGTGGCCGCTGCGGGGGAGATGGCCACTGCCTCGGCGCGGATGTGGAAGCGGAAGGTGCAGCCCTTGCCCGCGCCTCCACTCTCGGCCTCCATCGAGCCGCCCATGATCTCGGCCAGGCGCTTGCTGATGACCAGGCCCAGTCCGGTGCCGCCGTACTTGCGCGTGGTGCTGCTGTCGGCTTGACTGAAGCTCTGGAAGAGCTTGGCCATGCCCTCCTCGCTGAGGCCGATACCGCTGTCCTTCACCGCGAAGTGCAGCTCATCGCCGGCACCCTTGGCGACGCTCAGCCGCACCTCGCCCTTCTCGGTGAACTTCAAGGCATTGCTCAGCAGGTTGAGCAGAATCTGCCGCAGCCGCGTGCTGTCGCTCTTGACCGTGCGCGGCACGTCGTCGGCAATCGCCACGAAGAGGCTGAGCTTCTTTTCGGCGGCGCGGTGCTTCACCAGCTCCACTGCCGAGCCGATGCATTCGCGCAGCACGAATGGCGCGCTCTCCACATCCAGCTTGCCGGCCTCGATCTTGGAGAAGTCGAGGATGTCGTTGATGATGGTCAGCAGGCTCTCGCCGCTGTCGCGCACGGTGCGGGCCAGGTCTTTCTGGTCGTCGTCGAGCTTGGTGTCCAGCAGCAGTCCACTCATGCCGATGATGCCGTTCATCGGCGTGCGGATCTCGTGGCTCATCGTCGCCAGGAAGGCGCTCTTGGCTTCGTTAGCGGCGTCGGCGGCGACACGTGCCTCGCGTTCGCGCTGCGCAAAGCGAAGTTGCTCGAACGCGCGGTGGATGATGGCCCCGGCAAAGACGACCGAGGGCGCCATCCAGGTCAGGAAGGCCGCCCACAAAGACGGCTCGAGATCTATCGGGACGAAGTGGTTGATCAACCCACCCAGGCCCCACAGTCCCCAGACAGCCGCGTCCAGCGCAAAGAGGAGGGCGCCGACCGCGCCGACGCGGTGTCCGAGCTGCCACACGCGCCACGACGCCCCGAATCCAACGACCGAGAAAAGAACCGTCATCAGGTTGTAGTAGGTCGGGAGGACCGCCCCCGAGGGGTCGATCAGCTCCAGCGGAATCAACAGCAGAATCAGCACGCCCGCGGCGACCATCCCGTGGTTCCAGCGCGGTGCGCGTTGGCGCAATTGAAGCATCTGCGCCGCGGCCAGCAGCGTCAGGCAGTTCCCGACACCATCCAACACAGAAACCGGCCACACGCCGCCGGCCAGGCTGGCAGGCAACGACGGGCTGATCGCCTGCCACCCGTTGATCGCGAGCCAGGCGAAGAGCGCCGCAAAGACGAACTGGCCTCGGTCGCGGCCGACCACGCCGAGCAGAACCGCCGCCACCATGGCGATGAGGGAGACGGCACCGGCACCCAGGCGGACGAAGGTGTAGTTGTCCTGCGCCTGAACGGAGCGGACCAGATCCCTGGCCGTGAGGGTCACCGCGCTGGCGCGCTGGACGCGCATCAGCACCGGGCCCTCTTCGGCGCGCAGCGTCGGGAACAGCAGTTGGCTCGTCGGGACGAAAGTATCGGGCAGACCGACGATGACCTGGTGGCGCA
>JANNGJ010000341.1:0-4464 GCA_031403815.1 Burkholderiales bacterium
CATGACGCACTCGTCCATGGGCCGCTCAGGCCGCTGGCTGTTGACCGCGCTGGCCCTCGGCCTGGCACTCACCACAGCGCGCGCCGAAGTTGGCCAGATCAAGGTTGCCAAGGGCCAGGTGAGTGTTGATCGCAAGGGCCAGACGCTGTCCGGCCAGGTTGGCATGCCGCTTGAGGCGGCCGACGTGCTGAAGACCGGCGCCGATAGCTCTGTGGGCATCACGATGCGCGACAACTCGCTGCTCTCGGCCGGCCCGAACAGCATCCTGGCGCTGGAACGCTTCGAGTTCGACCCCACCACCAGCCAGGGCCGCTTCGACAGCCAGTTGCGCCGTGGCACGCTGGCGGTGGTGTCGGGCCGAATCGCCAAGCAATCACCCGAGGCGATGACGGTGCGCACGCCCTCGGCCGTGCTGGGCGTGCGTGGCACTGAGTTCGTGGTCGCTGTCGATGAGTAAGCTGGCGCGCCGCCTTGCGCTGCTGTTGCTGGGCGCGCTGCTCGCCGCCTGCGCCGCAAAGCAGGGTTCGGTGGTGCTGCTGCCCGAGCGCGATGGCAAGAACACCGCCGTCGTGGTCAACCAGGGCGGCACCCAGGTGCCACTCGGCCAGCCCTACGCCGCCGCCCACCTGACCAGCGGCGGCCCCAAGGCCTACCAGTCCAGCGCCCAGGAAGTGCAAAGCTACTTCGGCGCCGCGCTGGCTGCGCAGCCGCTGCCGCCGGCGCAGTTCACGCTCTATTTCATCGAGGGCAAGGATGAATTCACGCCGGAGACCAAGGGCATCATCGACCGGGTGTTCAGCGAGATCTCCAGACGGCCGGTGCCCGACGTCGTGGTCATCGGCCACACCGACAAGGTCGGCAGCGACGCCTTCAACGACCCGCTGTCACGCCAGCGCGCCGAGGTGGTGCGCAGCGCGCTGCTGGCGCGCGGCATCGCGGCCGACAAGGTGGTGGCCATCGGCCGCGGCAAGCGTGAGCCCGTGGTGCCGACGGCCGAGGGCGTGGCCGAGGCGCGCAACCGCCGCGTCGAAATCCAGGTGCGCTGAAGCGCGGGCCCAAGCTCAGGCCGCGGGGCCGAGCCAACGCAGGGCCAGGATCGTCAAGTCATCGGCCGGCTCGGCGCCGTCTGAGAATGCCGCCACGTCGGCCTGCAAGGCGTTGACGAGTTCGCGCGCGTCGGCCCCCGCAGCGACCTGCGCACACAGCACCTGCTCGGCGCGTGCGCTGCCATACAACTCACGCGCCGGGTTCTGGGCCTCCGTCACGCCATCCGTCATCAGGCACAGGATCTCACCGGGCAGCAGTTGGCACTGAGCGCCTGCGTAGGCAAACTCGCCGAAGCTGCACAGCGGCGGGCCATCGCCGTCTTCGAGTCGGCCGGGTTCGGGCCGCGCTGCCAGCAAGCGGTAGGGGTTGTCATGGCCCGCATTGCAGTAGTGCAGCTCGCCGTTGCGCAGGTCCAGGATGGCGGCGAACAGGGTGACGAAGAGCATCTCCGGGTTGTCACGCGACACCTCTTCGTTGGCCACTTGCATGATCTGGCCGATGTCGGCGTCACGGGCGCGCAGCATCGCGCTCTTGTAGAGCGCCTTGCTCACGGCCATGAAGATGGACGCCGACAGGCCCTTGCCGGCGACATCGCCGATGACCAGGAACAGCCGGTCGGCATCCAGGCGAAAGAAGTCGTACAAATCGCCGCCGACCTCGCGCGCCGGCGTCAAGGTGGCGTGCAGCTCGATGCGGCGGTCGCCGTGCAGCAGTTCCAGGCGCGGCAGGCTGCCCATCTGGATGCGCTGGGCGGCCTCGAGCTCGCCGGCAATGCGTGCGCTCTGCTCACGCTGAAGTTGCACCACGCCTTGCAGCGCCTTGCGCTGGCGCGTTGACGCGCCGAGCATCAGCACGCCGAGCACAGCGAACAGCAGCAACACCGACAAGCCGGGTGTGGCAGCGTCGAACAGCAATTGCTGGCTGCGGAACAGCGCAAACGCCAGTGCCACCGACACCAGCACCGCACCGAGCACCAGCGCGGTTGCGCTGCCCGGTTTCAGGCGCTGCGTCAGGTGCAGCAGCCCGGCCCCCAGCAGCAACAGCCACACGGCCTCAGCCACGGGGGCCCAGGCCGGGCGGCGCAGCAGGCTGGCGTCGATCAGGTTCTCGATCAGCTGGGCGTGGATCTCGCTGCCCGCCATGCGCTCGCCCAGCGGCGTGGCCTGGTTGTCGTTCAGGCCGGTGGCGGTCGGGCCGATCAGCACCAGTTGGCGGCGCAACTGGCTGGTGTCGACGCGGCCTTCGAGCACGTCGATGGCCGAAACGAAACGGTCCGGCCGGTGCGGCGAGAAATGGACCCGCACGGCACCGTCGTGCTCGGTCACCACGCGCAGGTCACCGACGCCAACCGACACCACCGCAGGGCCGGCGACCGTCAGGTGCAGCGTTGGCGCGCGCATCGCCACGCGCAACATCTCGATCGAAAGGGCCGGCACCAGGGTGCCGCCGACGCTGGCCACGAGCGGAATGCGCCGCACCACGCCGCGCGAAGGGTCGACAGAGATCAGGCCCCAGCCGCGCCCTTGTTTGTCGAGCTGATCCAGGCTGGTCAGCGCTGCGCTGTAGCTTGCCACCGCCGGCGGCATGTCCGCAGCGGCAGAGCCGCGCACGGTGATCGGGGTGGCCCTCAGGGTCATGCCGGTGGCTTCACGCGCGCCCGCAATGGCCATCACGGTTGGCGCGGCCGCGATCGCACGCGCCAGCTCGGTATCGTTGGACGGCAGGGCCTGCAGCGCCGCGATGACCGCCGCGTTCTTGATCCGGGCACGGGCAGGCAGCTGGTCGGGCGAAAGGGCATCGGCCTCGGGCATCAGGATGTCCAGACCGATGGCGGCCGGCTCGGCCAGGTTGATCGTGTCCAACAGACGCGCCAGTTCGGTGCGTGGCCAGGGCCACTGGCCGATGGCCTGCAGGCTCTTCTGGTCGATAGCCACCACCGTCACCGGCAGGGTCTGGACCTGGCGCGGTGCCAGCATCTGGTGGGCGTCGAACCAGGCCGACTGCAAACGCTCGGTCCAGGGCGCCTGCCACGCGGTCAGCGCGCACAGCGCCAGCAGCAACACAGCGCCGATGTGGCGGATGCGGCGGTAGCCGTCAGCAGACGACGCACGCGCGTCGCCCATCATCACAGCCCGATTTCCAGCCCGTCGTAGGCCGCGCTGACGCGCAAGCGCTTGGCGCCGCGAGTGATTTCTTCCAGGCGCCGCGTCTCGGCCAGCACGGCGTCTATGGCGGCGTCATCGAACACCGGCTCGTGATGGAACAGGCACAGGTGTTTGGCGCCGGCCATCTGGCACAGCTCGACACCGACGATGTTGCTGGAGTGGCCCCAGTCGGCCTTGACCGAGACCGCGTCGGCCAGCGAGTACATGCCGTCGAAGATGACCAGGTCGGCGCCGCGAAAGAACTCGACGAAACGCGCGGTGTGCTCAGGCTGCTCCAGCGGGTGCTCCGAGTCGGTGGAATAAACCACCGCCTTGCCCTGGGCTTCGAAGCGGTAGCCGTAGGAATCGCCGCCATGGCGCTGCAGCATGGCGGTGACCTTGACGCCATCGATCTCGTAGACCCGGCCTGGTTCGAGGCGAACGAACTCGATCTTGGCGCCGAAGATGGAGAAATCGACCGGGAACGAGGGTTGCTCCTGCTGTCGCAAGAGGGCCGCTTCGAGGCCCTCATGGCAACCATACACAAGCACCCGATTCCCCGGCACGAAGGCCGGCACGAAAAAGGGCAGGCCCATGATGTGGTCCCAGTGCAAGTGGGACTGGAAAATGTGAAAGGTCTGCCCGGCGCCTGCGCTGCGCTGCGCCATGGCGGCGTGACCGAAGGGGCGCAGGCCGCTGCCCATGTCGCAGACGAAGTAATCGAAGCCGCCGGTCTCGATCTGCACGCAGGAGCTGTGGCCGCCGTAGGTGCCGGCTTCGGCGAACGGCAGGCTGGCCAGCACGCGCTCAAGGTCGGCCTCGGTGGCCAGCGGCCGGCCGCGCGCGGCGCGCAAGGCCGCCAGCAACTTCAAGCGCACGCCGGCCGCCGTGAGCGCCACGGGCAGCGAGCCACGCGTGCCCCAGAAACGCGCGCGCATCATGGTGCAGCCGCCGGGCGGCTGGCCCGGTAGTCGGCCAGGGCGGCGGGGGAACACAGGGCCAGTGCGTCGTCTAGCGTGGCCGTGACGGTGAGGATGCGGTTGAAGCGGCTGATGGCGAAGATTTCGACCACCACGCTTTGCAAGGCCGCCACCAGCAACTGGGCCTGGTGCTCACGCATTTGCTTGGCGGCGATCATCAGCACGCGCAGGCCGACGCTGCTGATGTAGTCCACCCCAGAAAAATCCATCACCAGGGCACTGCGCTTGAGGCCCGCTTCGGCCAGCACAGGTGCCAACGCAGCTTCGAGCTGGGCGGCCGTCTCGTGGTCGAT
>JANNGJ010000342.1:0-2518 GCA_031403815.1 Burkholderiales bacterium
TCGATCAGTGTCACGTGCGCCACCAAGCCAGCCAGGTCGATCGCGGCCTCGACGCCTGAGTTGCCGCCGCCGATCACGGCCACGCGCTTGCCCTCGAACAGCGGACCGTCGCAATGCGGGCAGTAGGCCACGCCCTTGTTCCGGTACTCGTCCTCGCCGGGCACGTTGACGTTGCGCCAGCGCGCACCGGTGGCCAGCACCACCGAGCGGCTCTTCAGCGCCGCGCCGTTGGACAGCGTCACGGTGATCTCGCCACCCGGCTTCGACGCGGGTTCGATGCCGGTGACGCGCTGGCTGTTCATGATGTCCACGCCGTAGCTGCGCACCTGCGCCTCCATCGCGGCGGCGAATTTCGGGCCTTGTGTCTCTTGAACCGAGATGAAGTTCTCGATGCCCATCGTGTCGAGTGTCTGCCCGCCAAAGCGCTCGGCCACCACGCCGGTGCGGATGCCCTTGCGCGCCGCATACACCGCGGCCGCGGCACCGGCCGGGCCGCCGCCGACGATCAACATGTCGAAGGCGTCCTTCGCGCCCAGCTTGGCAGCATCGCGCGCCGCGGCGCTGGTATCGATCTTGGCCAGGATGTCGGCCAGCTCGATGCGGCCCGAATGGAACATCTGGCCGTTCAGGAACACCATCGGCACGGCCATGATCTGACGCGTTTCGACCTCAGCCTGGAACAGCCCGCCGTCGATGGCCACGTGACGGACGCGCGGGTTCAACACCGCCATCAGGTTGAGCGCTTGCACCACGTCGGGGCAGTTGTGGCAGCTCAGGGACATGTAGGTCTCGAAGACGAAGTCGCTTCCGTCGTCACTGCGCAGCGCCTGGATTTGTTCGATCACGTCGGCCTCCACCTTGGGCGGGTGCCCGCCGGCCTGCAGCAGCGCCAGCACCAGCGACGTGAACTCGTGACCCATCGGAATGGCAGCGAAGCGCACGCCCATGTCGGCTCCAGCCTGGTTGATCGAGAACGACGGCCGACGCGCATCATTTCCGTCGTGGCGCACCGCGATCTTGTCGCTGAGCGCGCCGATCTCGTCGAGCAGCTCGCGCATTTCTTGCGAGGCTGGGCGATCGTCGAGCGATGCCACCAGTTCGACCGGCCGCGTCACGCGCTCCAGGTAGGCCTTGAGCTGCGTCTTGAGGTTGTCGTCCAACATGGCGGAAGTCTTTCAGCGTGGTTTTGAGGGAGTGGGTGTTCCGGCCCGGTCGACAACCCGCACCCGGTCACCGGGCGGGCTGTCGACAGGGCCCGTTGGTCCTGTCGAAAAACGCGGCTTAGATCTTGCCGACCAGATCCAGCGACGGGGTCAGGGTCTTGTCGCCTTCCTGCCACTTGGCCGGGCACACCTGGCCAGGGTTCTTGGCCACGTACTGGGCCGCCTGCACCTTGCGCAAGGTTTCCTTGACGTCGCGCGCGATGGCGTTGTCGTGAATCTCGGCGGTCTTGATGATGCCGTCGGGATTGATCACGAAGGTGCCGCGCAGGGCCAGGCCTTCGGCCTCGATGTGCACGCCGAACATGCGCGTCAGCGTGTGGGTCGGGTCACCGACCAGCGGGAAACGTGCCTTGCCGACGGCCGGGCTGGTCTCGTGCCACACCTTGTGCGAGAAGTGCGTGTCGGTGGTGACGATGTAGACCTCGGTGCCCATGTCCTTGAACGTGGCGTAGTTGTCGGCCGCGTCTTCCACTTCCGTCGGGCAGTTGAAGGTGAAGGCCGCTGGCATGAAGATCAGCACCGACCACTTGCCCTTGAGGCTTTGTTCGGTGACTTCGACGAACTTGCCGTTGTGAAAGGCTTGCATCTTGAAGGGCTGGACTTGGGTGTTGATGAGGGACATGGAGAACTCCGTGGGTTGAAGGAAAAGAGAAGCAAAAATGTCAACAGGACGGAGTATTGCTGCAATGCCGCATTGGGTGGGTTGATTGAGCAAATGTCGGCAATTGCCAAACACTATGGATTGGGCGGTGCCAGGGTGCACGGGCGCGTGGGGTTCTGCGGGTGGGTCACGAATGCGCTTGCGCCGAGCGGCGCAGAGCCGCGGCTGGCTAGCGATGCAGGCGAATCAGCTTGCCGTCATCGCTGAGCAAGTAGAGCCAGCCATCGGGCCCCAGCTTGACGGCGCGAATGCGCTTGCCCAGGGCTTTCACGGCGGGCACCTCTTCGCGCAGCGTGACGGCGTTGTCGGCGTCGAGCACGATGCGCCACAGCGTTGAGCCGGCGAGCGCACCGGCAAACAGGTGGCCGTTCCACTCGGGCAGCTTGTCGCCGCTGTAGAAGGCCAGGCCCGACGGCGCCGTCGATCGCAACAGCCAGGTGGTCTTGGGCTCCTCGAAACGCGGCGCATGGGTGCCGCCACTGGGCCGGCAGGACGGTGCGGACTGGAACTCGCTGTAGGCGCAGCCGAAACTGGCCAGGGGCCAGCCGTAGTTCTTGCCGGCCAGCACACGGTTGAGTTCGTCGCCACCGCGCGGGCCATGCTCGGTGACCCACAACTCGTCGCTGCCCGGTTT
>JANNGJ010000343.1:0-13593 GCA_031403815.1 Burkholderiales bacterium
ATGGCTCGAGCGTGGCCGCGACGTGACTCGCCCCCGCATGGTGTTGTGCGACGACGTGAGGCTGGGCAGACGACCCATAGTTGCCGTCTGACCCAATCTGCATGGCGCCATGCGTGGGAGTCGTGGAGTGCGCGAGCCGCCCGACCGCGGTGTTGTGTTTAAGTCGTACGCATCAAGTCGACGCAAAAAATAGAATCAGATTCGCAAGCACATGGTTGCAATGCCCTCAGTCCTTCTTTACCACTACACGAGCGGAACCGGCCTGCTCGGCATCCTCAACGCCGATGCGATCTGGGCCACGAAGATTCACTTCATGAACGATACACGCGAGTTCCGTCATGCAATTGACCTTGCGAAGGGCTCCCTGAGTGGCCTTCGTACGGGGCGTGCCGGCGACCGGTACGCACAGATCGCTGCTGCCTTGGCTGAGGTGCTCGAGTCGGGCTCACAGATTGGCCTGTTCGTCGCGTGCTTCTCAGAAGACTACGACTCCCTCAGTCAGTGGCGTGGCTACTGCCCACAGAGCTTTGGCTACAACATTGGGTTCGATGGAGACAGGTTGTTGGCCATAGCGCGCGACCAAGGCTTTCATCTCCGTCCGTGCGAGTACGACCCTACTGAGCAGGTCAAGGTTACTCGACAGTGGGCGAAGGACTCAGTCGATGGCCTGGTGGCCAAGCTGCCAGAGGGTGGCGATCCCAGAGATCACACACAGCAGCACTGCAATGATGCAATGCAGAAGTTCGTTAGCTTTGCACCGTACTTCAAGGACCGCGGTTTCAAAGACGAGCGGGAGTGGCGGATGGTTGCATTTCTCGGCGCACGTGACACGCGCATTGGCCTACGCGCTGGGCGTTCAACATTGATTCCCTATGTTCCTGTGGCCCTCAGTTCGCGTACTGACGACTCACCAGTATGGGAGATTCGCGCTGGGCCGACACCTCATCCCGAACTGGCAATGGACGCGCTGAGTCATCTCTTTCAGGTTGCCAAAATCCGCAATGGCATAACCCGAACCTTGCTCCCGTATCGGGACTGGTAGCTAATTTAGCCACTTGAAGAGAATTCCTCTTTTCGTCAAGACGTATCCGTGTTCGCTGTCGATCGCGGCCGTGCAGGTTTACGGTTGATGGACAGCAGGCGGCGTTGAAGGGCATCAACGACGAACAAGCTGCTTCGGCGTCGGCGTCGAGGCACTCGACCTCACACACACGTGTCGCACATTGAAGGTGAGCTGCCCTGGAATCCCAGAGGCCCGCCGACGCAACTCACCCGCCGCGCACCCACCCCCTCGCCGGGTCGATCGCATCGACCAAATCAGCCTCCAGCGGCCACGGGGCGCCGCTGACTTGCGCGGCGATCAGCTCGGCGCACAGCGTTGCGGTGGTCAAGCCGCGCGAGCCCAGGCCACTGTGCAACCACAGCCCGGCTTGGCGCGGCAGCAGCCGCGGCGCATCGGCGCGTGCCGGGCTCGGCGCTTCGAGATCGGGGGCCTGGCCGACGAGCGGCAAGCGGTCGGGCGTGGCGGCGCGCCAGCCGACGCGGCCTTGCAGTGCGGTGGTTTCGTGCAAGGCGTCGGCGCCGATCAAGCGCGCGAGCTTGGTGCGGTTGTCGGTGTGGTCGCTGTCGCGCAGGGTGGGGTCGTCGTCGTCGACCTGGTGGGTGGCGCCGAACAGCAAGCGACCGTCGCGCAGCGTCAGCACGTAGCCGCCGCTGGCAACGGGGAGGCGCGGCGCAATGGCGGTTGCCTGGGCGCTCCAACTCAGTTGGCCGCGCTGGCGCAGCAGCCAGTGCGCGGGCAAGCCGGCCAGGCGCAGCGCGTCGCTGGCGTTGGCCAGCACCAGCACGAGCGCTTCGGCGATGAGCTGGCCCTCAGCGTCGATCACTCGCCAGTGGTCGCTGTGGCGCTCGATGCGCTCCACAGCGCTCGCGCCGCGCCATGTCACGCCGGCAGTGGCCAGCGCATCGCGCACCAGCGCGGCCGGATCGACCCAGCCGCCCGCGGGGTAGAACCAGGCCGGCTGCGCGATGGGCAGCCCGGCATGCTGCGATGCCGCCGCAGCGCTGAGCGCCTGCACATAGCTGGGCGGCAGGGCCTGTTGGTCCAGCAGACCTTGCATGGCGGCCGGCGACAGCCGCGACTCCAGCCGCAGCAGGCCGTCGGTGCAGCCCGTCACGCCGCGCGCGATGGCTGCGCGCATGGCCGGCGCTGCTGCCAATGCCGCTGCGCGCAACAGCCGCGCATGCGGCCCGTCGTGGCCCATCACGGCGCCGTGGAACAGGCCGGCCGGGTTGCCGGAAGCCTCGGCGGCAGGCTCGGCGTGGCGGTCGATCACGGTGCAGGGAATGCCTTGCTGCGCCAAGGCGCGCGCCGTGCTCGCACCGGCCAGGCCGCCGCCGAGGACGATGGCGTGCGCGGGCGCGTCGCGCGGCACGGCACGGCCCGGCGGCACGGGTGGCGCGAAGCGCGGGGCAAAGGTGGCCCGTGTGATGTCGCTGCTGCCACTAGCGCCCGGCACGGCGTGGACCGCGAAGCCGGCACCGCGCAGGCCCTCACGCACCGCTTGCGCAGCGCTCCAGGTAGCGGCGGTGGCGCCGGGTGCGGCCAGGCGGGCCAGCATCGTGAACACGCCGCGCTCCCACATGGCCGGGTTGCGGTCGGGCGCAAAGCCGTCGAGATAAAAGGCATCGACGCGTGCCACCAGTTCGCGGGCCCAGGCCTGCACGTCGCCAAAGGCCAGCAGCAGGCGCACGCGGCCCGCGTCGAAGTCAAGTGTGTGCAGGTTGCAGGTGGCGGGCGGCCAGGCGTCGATCAGGGCGCGGGTGAGTTCGGGCACGGGCGACGCGGCGTGGGCGCGCTGCAGGTCCTCACTGCGCAGCGGGTGTTTCTCGATCGAGACGAAGAACAAGCGCTCGCAGCGTGCCGGGTCGTCGCGCCAGGCGGCCCAGGTGGCAAGGAAGTTGTTGCCCAGGCCGAAGCCGGTTTCCAGTACCGTGAAACGCGCGCGGCCGCGCCAGCGCTCGGGCAGGCCATTGCCGGCCAGGAAGACATGCTGCGCTTGGGCAAGGGCGCCGTTGGCTGGGCGGTAGTGGCTGTCGAAGGCGGGCGCGCGCGGCGCAGCAGGGTCGCTGAAATCGACCGCGGCCGGGACGATGGCCGCGCTTCTCACGCGGCCTGCGCCGCCCGGTTCGCCAGCCAGGCCAGCAGGGGCTCGCGCACGGCGCCCAGGTTGCGGTAGGCCAGCACGCCGTCGCTCATGCTGGCGATGGCCTCGTGCAGGCGTTGCGCCTTGGCGCGGCTGTCGATGGCGCTGGCCAGCGGTTCGACATCGACGTGGATCGTGAACACGGCCTGCGCCGTGCCGGGCAGGGCAATGAAGGTCTGTCGCTCGGTGCGCCACCAGGCCTGCACTGCATTGCTGTCGGCAAAGGCATCGGCCGACCATGGCGCGGGGTCGACGTTGGCCGGGTGAGCGCTCAGGCGGGGATGGCGCGTCACGTTCCAGACGAAGCGCTCCCAGCGCTCGGGCCCGCAGACCATGCGCATCAGGTGGTCGCTCGCGCGCAGCAGCAAGGCGTTGTCGGCCACGGGGGCGTGAACCTCGCGGAAGTGGCGGCCGATCTTCTCTTGGGGCGCCCAATGCGAGGGCAGCGCCACCGCCAGCCAGGGCAGCGTGCCGCTACTGCTGTCGACGAGGGCAAAGTCGTCCTCAAAGGCCAGGCAGACCAGGCCGGCCAGGCGCCACTCGGGCGCCAGGCTGCGCAGGCAGCGGCCGATCTCATCGCCCAGACCGAAGCTGCCGCTGGCCAGGTCGTCCACCTGCGCACCGCACACGGACACACCCAGCACGGGTGCAGTGGCGCGCTCGCCGTTCCAGTGCAAAACCGCAGGATGCTCGCGCGCCGCATGCGCCGCGAGCGCGTGCAGCGCAGGCCGGGCATCGAAGCCAGGCACGACTTGCAGGGCCTGCTGCGGCAGGGCCGACAGCACTGCGAGCTTTTCGCGCTGATGGCGTGAGCCCGGGCCGGCGGGCGTGAGGTGCAAGGCGTTGTCGGCCATGCGGCGCAGGCCGGGCTGCATGCGAAACGGGGCCGAGACGGCGGCGTCGAAGTCGAAGCTCATGAAGGCGAACTATGCGACAGCGCCAAAAAGAAGGGCGCCCAAAGGGCGCCCGCCGTCCTTCTTGCCGAAGGCGTCACACCCGCTTGCGGTACTCATGCGTGCGGGTATCGATCTCGATCTTGTCGCCGTTCTCGACGAACAGCGGCACCGCGATCTCGAAACCGGTGGCAATCTTGGCCGGCTTCATCACCTTGCCCGAGGTGTCGCCCTTGACGGCCGGCTCGGTGATGACTTCGCGCACCACGCTGGTGGGCAACTCCACCGAGATGGCCTTGCCGTCATAGAACACCACTTCGACGGCCATGTTGTCTTCGAGGTAGTTGATGGCGTCGCCCATGTTCTCGGACTCGACCTCGAACTGGTTGTACTCGGCGTCCATGAAGGCGTACATCGGGTCGGCGAAGTAGGAGTAGGTGCAGTCCTTCTTGTCCAGCACGATCTGGTCCATCTTGTCGTCGGCCTTGAACACGACCTCGGCGCCGAAGCCGTTGAGCAGGCTCTTCATCTTGACGCGCACGGTGGCCGAGTTGCGACCGCCGCGGCTGTACTCGGTGCGGAGCACGACCATCGGGTCCTTCCCGTGCATGATGACGTTGCCGGCGCGGATTTCCTGAGCGGTTTTCATGGTGTCTGGCGGTGTTGGGCGTGGGGCGCGAAGCCCGCGATTCTACTGTTTCGCGGCCACGAAGCTGAGCAGGCGGGCGGTCAGGCCGTCTTGTGTTGCCAGATGCTGGCGCCAGGCCACGCTCAACGCGCGCCACGCCTTGGCCTCGGGCAAGGCGGCAGGCCAGGCCCCGAGGTGGTTCCAGGCCCGCCACAGCGCGCGCACATCGGCGGCCAGCGCGGGCGCGGCGTGGGCCAGGAACCGCGTCAGCAGGGCGTCGAGCTTGGCGGCGTGGGCGCCGTCGGCCTGGGCATAGATCTGCCAGACGAAGGGCGCCCCGACCGCCATGGCGCGCACGATGGAGTCCTCACCGCGCGCGAAGTTGACGTCGCAGGCGTGCAGCAGTTGGTCGTAGCCGGGCTGGTCGAGCCAGGGCAGGGCGTGCGCGCGCAGGTGCTGGCCGCGCCGGCGCTGGGCATTGAGCAGCGCCAGCGCGGGGGCTTGCGCCGCGCCTGCCGCCAGCAACAGCAAGGTCGGCTCGCTGTCGAGCCGGTCGAACAGCTCGCGCAGCGGGGCGTCGGCATAGGCGAACAGGCTGATGCGACGCTCGCCGTCGCGCAGCGGCACGCCCTGCGCAGCAAGCCACGCGGCGCTGTCGCCGGCCGGCGCTTGCGCACCCCGCAGCAGGCCGCCACTGGTGGGCGTGAAGCCGGGGTAGAAGAACCATTTGGTCAAGCCCGCACCGGGCCCCTGCAGTTGCGGCGACGGCAGGCCATGGCTGCGATCGACATAGGGCTCGGCGCTGAGGTACTCCAGGTTGATCCAGACCGGCGGCGGGGCTTGCGCGGCCATGTGACTGACGAAGGCGGCGGGGGGGTCACAGCCGAAGGCTTCCATGACGACGTCCCCGGGCTCGACCATCGGCAAGGGCTCGGCCCAGCGGACAACGCTGACGCCCGGCGCGCCGCGCGGCGCCATCCAGGCCAGGGCGCCGGGGTCGTCAACCCACAGGCGCACCTGCTCGCCGCGCGAACCCAGGTCGGCGGCCAGGCGCCAGCACACGCCGAGGTCGCCGTGGTTGTCGATGACGCGGCAAAAGAGGTCCCAGCGCATCGACCGATTATCGACATCGATAATCGCGCCGCATGCGCGATGAGCCTTCCGTTGACGCCACCCACGAGCGCTTGCTCGCGGAGGTGGCGGCCTTGCCGCAGCGGCCGGGGGTTTACCGCTACTTCGATGCCGCCGGCGCAGTGCTTTACGTAGGCAAGGCCGGCAACCTGCGCAAGCGGGTTTCGAGCTACTTCCAGAAAGACCATGCCGGCACGCGCATTGGCTTGATGGTGGCGCGCATTGCGCGCTTGGAGACCACGGTGGTGCGCAGCGAAGCCGAGGCGCTGCTGCTCGAGAACAACCTGATCAAGGCACTCAGCCCGCGCTTCAACATCCTGTTCCGCGACGACAAGAGCTACCCCTATCTGAAGATCACGGGCGCGCGCGCACCCAGCGCGAGCGGCGCAGCGCCGGCGCTGCGCTTTCCGCGGCTGGCCTACTACCGCGGCGCTGTCGACAAGAAGCACCGCTACTTCGGGCCCTACCCGAGCGCCTGGGCGGTGAAGGAGTCGATCCAGCTGATCCAGAAGGTGTTTCGCCTGCGCACCTGCGAAGACACCGTGTTCGCCAACCGCTCGCGGCCTTGCCTGCTGTACCAGATCCGTCGCTGCACGGGGCCGTGTGTGGGCCTGATCTCGGCCGACGACTACGCCCGCGACGTGGCCGACACGGAACGCTTTCTGCGCGGCGACACGCAAGACGTGCTCGCCGACTTGCAGCAACGCATGATGGCCCACGCCGAGCGCCTTGAGTACGAACAGGCGGCCGACTTGCGCAATCAGATCGGATCACTGGCGCGCGTGTTGCACCAGCAGTCGGTGGACACCAGCAGCCTGGGCTCGGCCGACAAGGACGTCGATATCCTGGCCGTCAAGGTGCAAGGGGGCCGCGCGTGCGTCAATCTGGCGATGGTGCGCGGCGGGCGCCATCTTGGCGACCGGGCCTATTTTCCGACCCATGTCGAGGATGCTGCCGCCCTGGTCGAAGGCGTGGCGCCGGAAGTGCAGGTGCTCGAGGCCTTCATCGCCCAACACTACCTCGAAGGCTTTGTGCCGCCACAGTTGTTGACCAGCCATACGGTCGAGCCGCGCCTGCTCGACGCGCTGGCCGAGCACAGCGGCGTCAAGGTCAGTGCGCAGCACCAGCCGCGCGAGCAACGCCGCGTCTGGCTCGAGATGGCTGTCAACGGTGCGCAGATCGCCCTGGCCCGCCTGCTGGCCGAGGAGGGCTCGCAGCGCGAGCGCACGCGCGCCTTGGTTGAGGCCTTGGCGCTGGAAGTGGCCGACCTGGATACCTTGCGTATCGAGTGTTTCGACATCAGCCACACCGCGGGCGAGGCCACGCAGGCAAGCTGCGTTGTGTTCGAGAACCACCAGATGCAGAGCGCGCAGTACCGCCGCTACAACATCGACGGCATCACCGGCGGCGACGACTACGCTGCCATGCGCCAGGTGTTGATGCGCCGCTATGCCAAGTTGGCCGAGGCCCTCAGCACCGGCACGGCGCAGATCCGCCTGCCCGACCTGGTGCTGGTCGATGGCGGCCGCGGCCAGGTGGCGATGGCGCGCGAAGTCTTTGCCGAGCTGGGCCTGGACCTGGCACTGATCGTTGGTGTTGAGAAGGGCGCCGGGCGCAAGGTCGGCCTCGAAGAATTGGTGTTTGCCGACGGTCGGGCCAAGGTTTCGCTCGGCGCCGACTCGGCGGCGCTGATGCTGGTGGCGCAGATCCGCGACGAAGCGCACCGCTTTGCCATCACCGGCATGCGTGCCAAGCGCGCCAGCGTGCGCACGGGCGCGAGCCAGCTTGAAGACATCGCTGGTGTCGGCCCGAAGAAGCGCGCTCAGTTGCTGCAGCGCTTCGGCGGTGTGCGCGGGGTGTCCAATGCAAGCATCGCGGACCTGGCCAGCGTCGATGGCATTTCAAAATCCTTGGCTGAGGAGATTTATCGTGCGTTGCATTGACCCACCCCCGTTGCCGCTTCGCGGCTCCCCCTGGCGACCGAAGGGTGCCTTCTGCGCCCTGGGGCAACGCCAGCAGGCCGGCAAAGCCGGACCCGCGGCGTTTGCTTGGAGCCGGGCGCGAGCCTCTGCGCTCCTCGCTGCGCTGATAGCCGGCTGCGGCACATCCCAGGCGCCGGCGCCGAAGAGCCCCGCTGCAATCAGCCCGTCACCGAGCCCCACCATGACAAGTCCCGCCATGCCCAGCACCGTCCGCGCCCGCAATTGGGACGACTTCAAGGTTCAGGCCGGCCGCCGGATGGTGGCGGCCAACCCGAACGGTACCTACATCGACGTGGTGCCCGAGCCCTTGCTGGCGATTCCGGTGCTGGAGATCGAGCTCAATGGCAACGGCAGCGTGCGCAGTATCCGAGTGCAACGCCAGCCGAGCCAGGCCACCGACACGGTGCAGTTGGCCATCGACGCGGTTCAGCGCGCGGCGCCCTACGGCGATGTTTCGCACTTGCCCAAGCCCTGGAAGTTCAGCGAAGTCTTCCTGTTTCGCGACGACCGACGCTTCAAGCCGCGCGCGCTCGACTGAGCGGCCCCCGGAAGAGGCTAGGATCGGCGCATGTTCTTCAACTTGCCGACCTTGCTGACGTGGGCCCGTATCGTGGCCATCCCGCTGGTCGTCGGCGTGTTCTACCTGCCACTCGATCCGGCCATGCGCAACCTGGTGGCCACAGTGCTGTTCGTGGTGGTGGCCATCACCGACTGGGCCGACGGCTACCTGGCACGCAAGCTCAACCAGACCTCGGCTTTCGGCGCCTTCCTCGACCCGGTGGCCGACAAGTTCCTGATCTGCGCGGCCTTGCTGATCTTGCTTGAGCTGGGCCGCGTGCATTCCTTGGTGGCCTTCGTCATCATCGGCCGCGAGATCGCCATCTCGGCGCTGCGCGAGTGGATGGCGCAGATCGGGGCCAGCCGCAGCGTGGCCGTGCACATGATCGGCAAGTTGAAGACGGTGGCCCAGATGGTCGCCATTCCCTTCCTGCTGTTCGACGGCAAGTTGTTCAATCTCATTGACACGCGGCTGTGGGGCACCGTGCTGTTGCTGGTGGCCGCGGTGCTGACCATCTGGTCGATGGTCTATTACCTGAAGAAAGCCTTGCCGGAGATTCGTGCCAAGGTCCGCTGACAGCGAGCGCGCCCTGTTGGCCGCCATGCCGGTTGTCTTCGTGCTGATCTGGAGCACCGGCTTTGTTGTCGCCCGTTATGGCATGCCGCATGCGCCGCCGCTTGGGTTTCTGACGCTGCGCTATGCGCTGTCGATACTGGCCTTCGCGGTTTGGATCGTGGTCGCGCGTGCCGCCTGGCCGCGCGGTGCGTTGCAATGGGGGCACCTGGCGGTTGCCGGTGCGCTGATGCATGCGGGTTACCTCGGTGGTGTCTGGATGGCGGTCAAGGCTGGCATCGGCGCGGGCACGGTGGCCCTGGTGGTGGGCTTGCAACCGGTGTTGACGGCGGTGTGGCTGTCGGCCAGCGGCCAGGCGCAGGCGGTTGGGCGGCGCCAGTGGCTGGGCTTGGGGCTTGGCTTGTGCGGCTTGATCCTGGTGGTCGGGCAGCGGCTGGGCCTGGGCGAGGTGACGCCGGTCAACATGGCCATGGCGCTGCTAGCGCTGCTGTCCATCACGGCCGGCACCTTGTACCAGAAGCGGTTTGTCGCAGCTTGCGATGTGCGGACTGCCAATGCGGTGCAGTTGGTGGCGGCCTTCGTGATCACGGCCCCGTTGGCCTGGCTCGAGGACGGCGCATGGCAACTGCACGCCGAACTGGTAGGTGCCATGGCCTGGTCGGTGCTGGTGCTGACGCTCGGCGGCAGTTCGCTGCTCGACCTGCTGCTCCAGCGCGGCGCGGCCACGCGGGTGGCCAGCCTGATGTACCTGGTGCCGCCATGCACGGCCCTGCTGGCCTGGCTGCTGTTCGGCGAGCCCCTGAGCTGGCCAGTGCTCGTCGGCCTGGCGGTTACCGCCGTCGGGGTGGCCTTGGTGGTGCGCGAAACGGTTCGCAGTCCGCCCTGAGGCTGCGCTGGTGGGCTGAGAATCGGGCCCGCCACCCACATTGACGCCAAGGAGTCCTGCCATGAAGCCAGCCCACCGTATCGCCGTGCTTGCCGGCGACGGCATCGGCAACGAGGTCATGCCCGAGAGCCTGCGTGTGCTCGACGCCGCGGCGCGGCGCTTCGGCATTGCGATCGAGCGCCAGACCTTCGACTTCGCCAACTGCGCCTACTACGCGCGCCACGGCAAGATGATGCCCGACGACTGGAAGGCGCAGCTGGGCGGCTTCGACGCGATCCTGTTCGGTGCCGTGGGTTGGCCGGCCACAGTGCCCGATCATGTATCCCTGTGGGGCTCGTTGCTGAAATTTCGTCGTGAGTTCGATCAGTACGTGAACTTGAGACCGGCGCGGCTGATGCCGGGCATCCGCTCGCCCTTGGTCGATCACCACGGCGAGCCGCTCAAGCCGGGCGACATCGACATGCTGATCGTGCGCGAGAACACCGAGGGCGAGTACTCCAGCATCGGCGGGCGCATGTTCGAGGGCACCGAGCGCGAGGTGGTGATCCAGGAGACGGTGATGTCGCGCGTGGGCGTTGACCGGGTGCTGAAGTACGCGTTCGAGGAAGCCATGCGCCGGCCGCGTCGCAAGCTGACATCGGCCACCAAGAGCAACGGCATTTCGATCACCATGCCCTACTGGGACGAACGTGTGTCGGAGATGGCCAAGGCGTATCCAGGCGTCGCCGTGGACCGCTTCCACATCGACATCCTGACGGCGCACTTCGTGCAACGTCCGCAACAGTTCGACGTGGTCGTGGCCAGCAACTTGTTCGGCGACATCCTGAGCGACCTGGGGCCTGCCTGCACCGGCACCATCGGCATTGCACCGTCGGCCAGCCTGAACCCGACGCGGCAATGGCCGAGCTTGTTCGAGCCGGTCCATGGCTCGGCGCCGGACATCGCCGGACTGGGCGTGGCCAACCCGATCGGCCAGATCTGGTCGGCCGCTTTGATGCTCGATTTTCTGGGCCACCGCGATGCGCACGATGCGATCGTCGCAGCCATCGAAGCCGTGTTGGAGCCTGCCAGCGGCGCCCCGCGGACGCCGGATCTGGGCGGCCGAGCGAGCACGTCCGAGCTTGGGCGTGCGGTGGAACAGGCGCTGCTTGGCGCAGATTGATTGCGAATAGAATCGCGCTCCCGCCGAATGTGCCTTGACACCCGGTGGGGGCGCGGCTGTAATGAACTGGCGGGTGCATCTGGCGATGGACCGCACCGAACAAAGAACTCCACGCGACAACCCAATTGACGAACGAGGGGACCCATTCGTGAACAAGTCTGAATTGATCGAGCACATTGCCAAGCACGCCGACATTTCCAAGGCCGCGGCAACCCGCGCACTGGAAGCCCTGATCGGCGGCGTCAAGACCACGCTCAAGAAGGGCGGCAGTGTCTCGCTCGTCGGCTTCGGAACCTTCACGGTCACCAAACGCGCTGCGCGAGCCGGCCGCAACCCGCGCACCGGAGCAGCCATCAAGATCAAGGCCGCCAAGGTGCCGAAGTTCCGCCCGGGCAAGGGCCTCAAAGACGCCATGTAAGGACCGGGCACAGCGGCGCCCTTGCGCCGCTGTGCCACCCAGCCCCCGTCTGCGACGAGGCCGGGTGCTTAGCTCAGTTGGTAGAGCAGCGCCCTTACACGGCGTAGGTCGGCGGTTCGAGCCCGTCAGCACCCACCACGCGCGGCACCATGTCGCGCTCGGCTAGAATCGGTGCGCTGCAAGCAGCGCCCGCAGCACCCGCAACGAAGGCGAACCCCGGTTCGCCTTTGTGCCGTCTGGGGCCTGCATCGTCCGCCGTTTTCTGCCAGAGGTTGCCCTGCCATGTTCGATTTCATCCGCAAGCACAGTCGCGTGTTGTTCTTCGTGATGGTGCTGCTGATCTTCCCGTCCTTCGTGTTCTTTGGCGTCCAGGGCTACAGCCAGTTCAATGATCCTGCCGGCGTCGCCGTGGCCAAGGTCGATGGCCAGAAGATTTCGCGCGCGGACTGGGACGCGGCGCATCGGCGCCAGTCCGAGCAGATGCGGCGCCAGATGCCCAGCCTCGACGCCGCCTTCTTCGACAGCCCCGAAGTCAAGCGCGAAACCCTGGACAGCCTGGTGCGCGAGCGCGTCTTGTTCACCGCCGCACAACGCGCCCACTTCGCCGTCAGTGACGAGCGCCTGCAGCGCGAGTTGATGGCGATTCCGCAATTGGCCTCCCTGCGTCGCCCCGATGGCAGCGTCGACCTCGCGAGCTACAAGGCTCTCATCGAGGCCCAAGGCATGAGCACCGAGGGCTTCGAGTCCAACATGCGCCAGGACATCCTGCTGCGCCAGGTGCTGGGCGGCGTGACCGGCACTTCGCTGCCGGCGGGTAGCCCAGGACGCGCCGCACTCGACGCCTTGTTGCAGCAGCGCGAGGCCCAGGTACAGCGCTTCGACAGCAAGGAACAGGTCGCCGCCCTCAACCCCAGCGACGCCGACCTGGCGGCCTATCACAAGGCCAACGAGGCGCAGTTCCGCGCCCCCGAGCAGGCCAGCATCGAGTACGTCGTACTCGACATGGAGGCCGTGAAGGCCGGTATCACGGTGGCCGACGCGGCCCTGCGCAAGTACTACGACGAGAACGCCTCGCGCTACACCGTAGCCGAGGAGCGCCGCGCCAGCCACGTGCTGATCGGCGCCGCGAAGGACGGGCCGGCGACCGAGCGTACGCAGGCCAAGGCCAAGGCCGAGGCTTTGCTGGCCGAGTTGCGCAAGGCGCCAGCAAGCTTTGGCGAAGTGGCGAAGAAGAATTCGAGCGATACCGGCTCGGCCGCACGCGGTGGCGACCTCGACTTCTTTGGCCGCGGTGCCATGGTCAAGCCCTTCGAGGATGCGGCCTTCGCCATGAAGGCCGGTGAGATCAGCAACGTGGTCGAGACCGACTTCGGCTTCCACATCATTCGCCTGGACGCGGTGCGGGGTGGTGAGAAGAAGCCCTTCGATGCCGCACGCACCGAGATCGAGGCTGCCGTGAAGACGCAACTGGCACAGAAGAAGTACGCCGAGGCCGCCGAGCAGTTCACCAACCTGGCTTATGAGCAAGCCGACAGCTTGCAGCCGCTGGTCGACAAGTTGAAGTTGAAGAAGCAAACCGCCATGGTGCAGCGCACGCCCGCGCCCGGCGCCACCGGCGCATTGGCGTCCGCCAAGCTGTTGAGTGCAGTGTTTGCCAACGATGCGCTGAAGAACAATCGCAATACAGAAGCCACCGAGATCGGTGCCAACCAGTTGGCTGCTGCACGCGTCCTTGCATACCAGGCCGCCCGCGTGCAGCCGTTGGCCGAGGTTCAGGCGCAAGTGCGTGCGCGGGTGGTGGCAGCGCAGGCTGCAGCCGCTGCGCGCAAGGCCGGCGAGGCGCGCCTGGCCGCCCTGCGAGCGGGGGGCGATGCCGCAGGGCTGCCGCCCGCCATGGTGATCTCGCGCGCCAGCGCACAAACCCAGCCGCGTGAGCTGGTCGATGCCGTGTTGCGCGCCGACGCCGCCAAGCTGCCGCAGTGGCTGGGCGTCGACCTGGGCGAGGCCGGCTACGCCGTGGTGCGTGTGACGACGATCAAGCCGGTCGCCGTGGACGCGCCCGAACTGGTACAGCTGTTGCCGCGTTACGCCCAGGCTTGGGCGGCAGCCGAGTCGCAGGCCTACTACAACGCCCTGAAGGCGCGCTACAAGGTCA
>JANNGJ010000344.1:0-3870 GCA_031403815.1 Burkholderiales bacterium
AGCATGCGCCGCGTGACCAGGAAGCCGCCGAAGATGTTGACTGCCGCCAGCGCCACCGCCAGCACGCCCATGGTCTTGGCCAGGCCACCCTCGGTGAGGGCGGCGGCCAGCATGGCGCCGACGATGACGATGGCCGAGATGGCGTTGGTCACCGCCATCAGCGGCGTGTGCAGGGCCGGGGTCACGGTCCAGACCACGTGGTAGCCGACGTAGATGGCGAGCACGAAGATGATGAGGTTGGTGACGGTGGGACTGACGAGTTCCATGATCGATGTCTCCTAAACGGAATCGGGGTGGGGCTGGCGTGGGCGGCGCAGCAGCTGCACCCAGAACCAGAGTTCGAGGCCCATGCCGGCGATCACCAGGCCGGTGGCCGAGCGGACCAGGCCCAGCCCATAGCAGACCAGCGCTGCCATCAGCACCAGGGCGGTGAGTAGCTGTCTTGTTTTCATGGTCGGGCCCTAGGCGCGTTTGACTTCGCCGCCCTGGGTCATGAGGCAGGCCACGACGATGTCGTCGTCCATCGGCACGTTGAAAGTGCCTTCCTTGGTGATCACGAGCTTGAGGAAGTCGAGCACGTTGCGGGCGTAGAGCGAAGAGCTGTCGGCGGCCACCAGCGCCGGGATGTTGGTCTCGCCGACGATCGTGACGCCGTAGCGTTGCACCGTCTTGCCGGCCTCGGTGAGCGGGCAGTTGCCGCCGGCGGGAGCCGCCATGTCGACGATCACGCTGCCCGGCTTCATCGACTTGACCATCTCCTCCGTAATCAGCACCGGTGCGGCGCGGCCGGGGATCAAGGCGGTGGAGATGACGATGTCAGCGGCGGCCACGCGCTTGGCGACCTCGACCTTCTGCCGCGCCAGCCACGACGGCGGCATCGGTTTGGCGTAACCACCGACGCCTTCGGCGGCCTCCTTCTCTTCCGCTGTCTCGTACGCCACGTCGATGAACTTGGCGCCGAGCGACTCCACCTGTTCCTTGACCGAGGGACGCACGTCGCTGGCCTCGATCACCGCGCCCAGACGCTTGGCCGTGGCAATGGCTTGCAGGCCCGCCACGCCGACGCCCAGGATCACCACGCGCGCGGCCTTGATCGTGCCTGCGGCGGTCATCAACATCGGGAACAGGCGCTGGTACTTGTCGGCGCCCATCATCACCGCCTTGTAGCCGGCGATGTTGGCCTGGCTTGAGAGCACGTCCATGCTCTGCGCGCGCGTCGTGCGCGGCGCCGCTTCCAGCGCAAAGCTGGTCAGCCCGGCGCCGGCCAGGCGGTTCAGGTTGTCTTTGTCGAAGGGGTTCAACATGCCGACCAAGGCCGCGCCCGTCTTGACGAGAACGAGCTCGTCGAGCGACGGGCTGCGCACTTTCAGGATCAGGTCGGCGGCAAAGGCGCCAGTGCGATCAGTGATCTCCGCGCCAGCGGCGACATAGGCCTCGTCGGTGGCACTGGCCGCGAGGCCGGCGCCGGCCTGCACCCGCACGGTATGGCCTTGGGCTTTGAGCTTCTTCGCCGTTTCGGGTGTGACGGCGACGCGTGTCTCGCCGGCCACCGTTTCAAGCGGAACGCCGATCAGCATGGTGTGGTTCTCCTCGGGCAGTCTTGCTGTGCAGCCCTGGTTCGGGCGCCTTGGGGGGCGAGCTTAATGCACGCGTGGCCCGCAGCGTCTCGGGGCTTGCGCGGGGCGGGCTAGGATGTGCGCCACATGATCCCCGACCCGCGCTGGAAGCCGAGTGTCACCGTGGCGGCGGTGATAGAGCAGGCCGGCCGCTTCTTGCTGGTCGAGGAGCACACGCCCGACGGCCTGCGCCTGAACAACCCGGCCGGCCACCTCGACCCCGGCGAGTCGCTGCTGCAGGCTGTCGTGCGCGAGGTGCTCGAAGAGACCGCTTGCGCCTTCACGCCGACCCATCTGGTTGGCGTCTACCTGGCACGCTTGCAGCGCGGCAGCGAAGACATCACCTATTTGCGCTTCGCCTTCGCCGGCACGGTCGGGCCGCCCGAAGCGGGTCGCGCCCTGGACGCGCCAATCGTGCGAACGCTGTGGCTCACCCCGGCCGAGATCGAGGCCGGCCGCGCGCGCCACCGCAGCCCCCTGCTCTGGCGCTGTGTGCAAGACCACCAAGCGGGGCGCCGCTATCCGCTCGACGCGCTGGCCACCGACGGCGACCTCAGTCGGGCTTGATGCCGGCGCGCAGCACGATATCTTTCCAGATCTTCTGCTGCTGGGCGATGTAGGCGGCGAACTCTTCCGGCGGGCCGCCACCGCCCACCGCGCTGTCGCTGGCGAAGCGCTCGGTCACGGCATTGGACTTCAGCGCCTTCAGCGACTCTTCCTGCAAACGCTTGACCACCTCGCGTGGCGTGCCCGCCGGGGCCAGGATGCCGTACCACTGCGAGGTCTCGAAATCCTTGAAACCCATTTCGGCCACCGTCGGCACGTCCGGCAGTTGCGCCACCCGCTGCGGCGTACCGACCGCGATGGCGCGCAGCTTGCCACTCTTGATGTGCGGAATCATCGCCGGCAGCCCGGTCGAGCTGACCTGGGTGCGGCCGGCGAGCAGGTCCGTCAGTTGCGGCCCGGTGCCACGGTAGGGGATGTGCACCATGAACACGCCCGTCACCAGCTTGAGGTACTCCATCGACAGGTGGCCAGCGCTGGCATTGCCGGCCGAGCCGTAGTTCAGCTTGCCCGGGTTCTTCTTGGCGTAGGCGATGAACTCCTTGAAGTCCTTGGCCGGCACGTCGGGGTGGATGACGAACACATTGGGCACCTTGGCCAGCAGCGTGACGGGCACAAAGTCTTTGTTGACGTCGAAGGGCTGGTTCGGAAAGATGATCGGGTTGACCGCCAGCGAGCCGACATGGCCTAGGATCAGGGTGTGACCATCGGGCGCGGCCTTGGCCACTTCCGTCATTGCCGGTATGCCGGCGCCACCGCCTTTGTTGTCCACAAAAACCGTTTGGCCGAGTTGTTTGGTCAGCTCAACGGCGACCGTGCGCGCGACGATCTCGCTGGTGCCGCCGGGCGCGAAGGGCACGACGAAGCGGATCGACTGGCGCGGCCACGGCGTCTGCGCGTAGGCCAGGCAAGGCAAGGCGATGGCCGAGGCGGCGAGGGCGGTGCGACGGGTCAAGGGCATGGCGGCTCCAACAGGGTCGCCGCACTCTAGCCGCAGCGGCCCGTGCCTACATGCGGGCAAGCACGCGGTCGACCATCACGCCGCTCTGGCCGAGGTAGTTCATCGGGTCACACCAGCGCGCCAGGGCGGCGCGGTCGACATGCTTCGTGATCTCGGCGCTCTCGCACAGCAGATCGAGCAGCGGGCGCTGCTGCTGCAGGGCCGCCCGGCACAGGTCATGGACCAGGTCGTGAGCCACTTCGCGACCCAGGTAGGGGCCCAGGCCCATCATCACGGCCTCGCTCATCACCAGGCCATGGGTCAGGTTGATGTTGCGGCGCATCGCCTCAGCGTCCACCTCCAGGCCTTCGAGCACCTGGCGTGACTGCTTGAGCGCGCCGGCCATCAGGCAGAAGGTCTCGGGCAGCACGATCCACTCGATCTGCCATGGGCCGCTGCTGCGTTCGTGGTCGGCCACCATGGCCTCCATCAGGGCGGCGCTGTGTTGGCGCACGACGGCGACCGCGGCGTGGATGTAGCCGCTGGCGACCGGGTTGCGCTTCTGCGGCATCGTGCTCGACGACCCGCGGCCAGGCGCAAAAGGCTCGAATTCCTAGCCGACCTCCGTCTGCATCATCAGCTTGATGTCCACGCTGAGCTTGCCCAGCGTGCCACCGACCAAGGCCAGGAAAGCGCCGACTTCGGCAATGTTGTCGCGCAGGGTGTGCCAGGCGATCAGCGGTTGCTGCA
>JANNGJ010000345.1:0-3822 GCA_031403815.1 Burkholderiales bacterium
GCCCACCCTGGGCCACCCGACGACCCGGCGGCGCGCATTGCGGGGGCGATCTACATTAGCTGTGCTGGCCGTGGCGGGCCGCACTTCGGCGCGCCCTCGGCCGAAATGCAGATCATCCAGCATGCGCTGGGCGACGTACCCCTGGTGGGCTTCTTTGCCGGCGGCGAAATCGGCCATCACCACGTGTACGGCTACACCGGGGTGCTGACGGTCTTCACCCAGCAAGACTGATACCGATTCGCGTGCGTTGCAGCGTGCCTGCTTCGGCGCGTGCCGCGAACGCGGGGCGGCCTGCCACCCAGGGTGGCGTGCGAGGCGGGCCCACCCACTTTGGTGGTGGATCGGGCCGGGGGGGCACCCTGCGCAGTGAAGTAATGGAGGCGGCGAAGCCGGGGGACAACAACGGAGCAGGGTGCCCCAGTGGCCCGATCTCGCGCCAATTCAGGCACGCGCGCGCAAGCCCAACACAGAAGCAAACGCCCCCATACCGGCCGAAGGGCAGCTAACGGATTGATGCGTCGCACGCAAAGCGGTCCGCCGGCTCAACAGAGCAGCCAGCCGGGCCCGGCCGTTTACAGTCTCGACAACTGAAGGCTTGCGACGTGAACGCTCCCCTGCCCCCGAACACCCTGGCGCAAGTTGATCGCGCCGAGCGCCAGCGCAGCGTCGTGGCGGCGCTGGCCGCGCTGCTACCTGCCCACGCCTTGCTGTGGCACAGCGAAGACACGACGCCCTACGAGTGTGATGGCCTGACCGCCTACCGCGAACGTCCGCTGGTGGTCGCGTTGCCGGAAACCGAGGCGCAGGTCAGTGCCGTGCTGCGCACCTGCCACGCCTTGGGCGTGCCCGTGGTGGCGCGCGGTGCCGGCACCGGGTTGTCGGGCGGCGCCCTGCCGCACGCCCTGGGTGTCACGCTGGGCCTGGCCAAGTTCAACCGCATCCTGCGCGTCGACAAACTCTCACGCACGGCTGTCGTGCAATGCGGCGTGCGCAACCTGGCCATCAGCGAAGCCGCCGCACCGCTCGGCCTGTACTACGCGCCCGACCCGTCAAGCCAGATCGCCTGCTCTATCGGCGGCAACGTGGCCGAGAACTCGGGCGGCGTGCATTGCCTGAAGTACGGCCTGACCCTGCACAACGTGCTCAAGGTGCGCGGCTTCACGGTGGAGGGCGAAGCAGTCGAGTTCGGCAGCGACGCGCTCGATGCCGCGGGCCTGGACCTGATGGCCCTGGTGGTCGGCAGCGAAGGCATGCTGGCCGTGACCACCGAGGTCACCGTCAAGCTGGTGCCCAAACCGCAGCTGGCGCGCTGCATCATGGCCAGCTTCGACGACATCCGCAAAGCCGGCGACGCCGTGGCCGCCATCATCGGCGCGGGCATCATCCCGGCTGGGCTGGAGATGCTCGACAAGCCGATGACGGCCGCGGTCGAAGACTACGTGCACGCCGGCTACGACCTGGATGCCGAAGCCATCCTGCTGTGCGAGAGCGACGGCACGCCCGAAGAAGTGGCTGAAGAGATCGAGCGCATGCTCGATGTGCTGGCCGGCAGCGGCGCCGCGCGCATGGAAGTGAGCAAGGACGAAGCCCAGCGCCTGAAGTTCTGGAGCGGGCGCAAGAACGCCTTTCCCGCCTCAGGCCGCATCAGCCCCGACTACATGTGCATGGACTCGACCATTCCGCGCAAGCGCCTGGCCGACATCCTGCTCGCGATTCAGCAGATGGAAGTCAAGTACGGCCTCAAGTGCTGCAACGTCTTCCATGCCGGCGACGGCAACTTGCACCCGCTGATCCTGTTCGATGCCAATGACCCCGACCAGTTGCACCGCTGCGAACTGTTCGGCGCCGACATCCTGGAAACCAGCGTGGCGATGGGCGGCACCGTGACCGGTGAGCACGGCGTCGGCATCGAGAAGCTGAGTTCGATGTGCGTGCAGTTCTCACCCGAGGAGCGCGAGCAGATGATGGCCTTGAAGCGCGCCTTCGACCCGGCCTGCACACTGAACCCGGGCAAGGTGATCCCGACCCTGTCACGCTGCGCCGAGTACGGCCGCATGCACGTGAAGAAGGGCCTGCTGCCTTTCCCGGAGCTGGAGCGCTTTTGATGACCGAGCATGCGCCGGCGCTGGCGCGCCTGATCGACCAGGTGCAAACCGCGCGCGCCATGCAGGGCCGCTTGCGCATCGTCGGCAGCGGCAGCAAGGACTTCTACGGCAACGCACTCCAAGGCGAGCCGCTCGACGTGCGCCCGCTCGCCGGCATCTCGAGTTACGAGCCGACCGAACTGGTGGTCACCGTGCGCGCCGGCACGCCACTGGCCGAGCTGGAGGCCGCGCTGGCCGAGAAGGACCAGCACCTGGCTTTCGAGCCGCCGCGCCTGGGCACAGGTGGCACAGTGGGCGGCATGATTGCCGCGGGCTTGGCCGGGCCGTCGCGCGCATCGGCCGGCAGCGTGCGCGACCATCTGCTCGGCGCCACCCTGCTCAATGGCCGCGGCGAGGTCCTCACATTCGGCGGCCAGGTGATGAAGAACGTGGCCGGCTACGACGTGTCGCGCGTGCTCGCCGGCTCCATGGGCATCCTGGGCGTCATCTGCGAGGTATCGCTCAAGGTGCTGCCGCGGCCGCTGGCCCGCGTCACCTTGCGCTTCGAGCTGGACCAGAGCCGCGCCCTGACCCAGCTCAACACCTGGGGCGGGCTGCCCTTGCCGGTCTCGGCCAGCGCTCTGTGGAACGGCACCTTGGTGTTGCGCCTGGCCGGTGCGCGTGCCGCCGTCGAGGCGGCCGTGAAGCAACTCGGCGGCGAGGCCATCGAGCCCGCACTCGCCGACAGTTTCTGGCAAGGCCTGCGCGACCAGCAGGACGAGTTCTTCACCAGTGCCGCCAAGGCGGTTGAAGGCGGCGCCGGCCTGTGGCGCCTGGGCGTGGCCCAGACCGCCGCGCCGATCACGCTGCCCGGCGAACAGTTGGTGGAGTGGGGTGGCGCGCAGCGCTGGCTGTGTACACCCGCCAGCGCGGCGCAGGTGCGCCAGGCGGCCAGCACTGCCGGCGGCCATGCCACGCTGTACCGCACGAACAATCATCAGTCCGAGCGCAGCACGGGCGTGTTTCATCCCCTGTCAGCGCCACTGGCGCGCTTCCATCGCGAGTTGAAGAAGGCCTTCGACCCGGACCACATCTTCAACCCCGGCCGCCTGGTTCCGGACCTCTGAACCCGGACCCCTGATGCAAACCACCCTGGCGCCCGAGTTCAAGGGCACGCGCGACGGCGAAGCCGCCGAAGCCATCCTGCGCAAGTGCGTGCACTGCGGTTTCTGCAACGCCACCTGCCCGACCTATCAGTTGCTCGGCGACGAACTCGACGGGCCGCGCGGGCGCATCTATCTGATCAAGCAGGTGCTCGAAGGCCAGGCGCCGACACGCGCCACGCAACTGCACCTCGATCGGTGCCTGACCTGCCGCAACTGCGAGACCACCTGCCCGAGCGGGGTGCAGTACGGGCACCTGGTGGACATCGGCCGCAAGGTGGTCGAGAGCAAGGTCGAGCGCCCGCTGATGGAGCGCTTGACGCGCACAGCGCTGAAGGTGGGCCTGACCTCGCCCTTGTTCGGCCCGGCGATGAAGCTCGGCCAGATGATTCGGCCGCTACTGCCGGCGACGTTGAAGAACAAGGTGCCGGCTTCCGGCGGCGCCCGTGCGCACCAATGGCCGACGCGCCAACACCCACGCAAGGTGCTGATCCTGCTCGGCTGTGTGCAACCCGCGATGGCGCCGAACATCAATGCCGCCACCGCCCGCGTGCTCGACGCCGCGGGCATCCAGA
>JANNGJ010000346.1:0-1854 GCA_031403815.1 Burkholderiales bacterium
GAAGGCCACGGTCTCGCTCTGGAAGGCGTCGCAGACCACCAGGAAGGGAATCTGGTAGTCGCCATCGGCGTTCTTCTTGTTCAGCATCTCGCGCACGGCCATCGTGTTCATGCTGCTGTTCCAGGCCATGTTGGCCATGAATATCAGCAGCGTGTCGATGCGGTAGGGGTCGCCCTTGCTGGCATTGGTGATGACGTTGTGCATCATCCCGTGCGCCGACAGCGGGTGCTCCCACGAGAAGGCATGGTCGATGCGCACCGGCGAGCCGTCGGGGTACACCGCCAGCTCCTCCGGGTTGGCCGGGAAACCAAGCGGCGCAGTGTTCAGCGGCGTGTTCGGCTTGATCAACTCGGGGTCGTTGAACGCGCGGTAGTTCGGCACGATGTGGCGCGGGTAGGGCGCCTTGTGGCGAAAGCCGCCCGGTGCGTCGATGGTGCCCAGCACGCTCATCAACACCGCCAGCGCGCGCACCGTCTGGAAGCCGTTGCTGTGCGCCGCCAGGCCGCGCATCGCGTGAAAGGCCACCGGGCGCGCCTGCGTCGTTGGATGCAGCTTGCCCCAAGCATCCGTCCACGCAATCGGCAACTCGAAGGCTTGCTGCAGGGCGGTGTGGCCGAGCTCGCGCGCCAGCTTTTCGATGCGCGCCGCCGGGATGCCGGTGATGGCCGCCGCCCACTCGGGTGTGCAGGGCGCCACGCGCTCACGCAGCAACTGGAAGGACGGTGCCACGCGGGTGCCGTCGGCCAGCGTGTAGTGGCCTTCTAGCGCCGGGTCGCAGCCGTCGGCAATGCCTTCGGGGTAGGCCGCCTTGACGCTGCCCGAAGGCAGGTCCCAGACCAGCTTGTTGTGCGGGTGGCGGCCGTCGCCCGGTGGGCCTTTCGATGGATCGGGGTCGAAAGCGAACAGGCCTTCGCGGTGGCCCTCGTCCAGCACCACCAGTTGCGGCGCGTTGGTGAAGCGCTTGAGGAAGGGGCGGTCGAGCAGCTCCTGCGCGATCAGCACGTGCAGCAGCGCCATGAAGAGCGCGCCGTCGGTGCCCGGCTTGATGGGAATCCACTCGTCGGCGATCGCCGGGTACCCGGTGCGCACCGGGTTGATCGAGATGAAGCGGCCACCCGCGCGCTTGAACTTGCTGATCGCGATCTTCATCGGAGTGCTGTGGTGGTCTTCGGCAGTGCCGATCATCACGAACAGCTTGGCGCGGTCGAGATCCGGGCCGCCGAACTCCCAGAACGAGCCGCCGATGGTGTAGATCATCCCGGCGGCCATGTTCACCGAGCAGAAGCCGCCATGCGCAGCGTAGTTGGGTGTGCCGAACTGGCGCGCGAACAGGCCGGTCAGGGCCTGCATCTGGTCACGGCCGGTGAACAGGGCGAACCGTTTCGGGTCGGTCGAGCGGATCTTTTGCAGCCGCTCAGTGAGGATCTCGAAGGTGCGCTCCCACGTGATCGGCTCGAACTCGCCGGCGCCGCGCTCGCTGCCGGCCTTGCGCAGCAGCGGTTGCGTCAAGCGCGCCGGCGACACCTGCTTCATGATGCCCGACGCGCCCTTGGCGCAGATCACGCCCTGGTTCAGCGGGTGCTCTGGGTTGCCGTCGATGTAGCGCAACTCGCCGTCCCGCAAGTGAACCCGGATGCCGCAGCGGCAGGCGCACATGTAGCAGGTGGTCGTCTTGATCTCCGTCGTGGCCTCGGGGGCCGGCGACGCGATGGGGTCATGCAAGCGGTGGCCGTTGGCGAAATCGAACACGCGGGAGTTCTCGGTTTGGCGGTGGCGAGAGCGTACTACGCACCTGGCGGCGCGCCGTTTTGCCTGGGCCGGCCTGACGCGGGGCGCTGTCGGTGGTACCAGTGC
>JANNGJ010000347.1:0-3135 GCA_031403815.1 Burkholderiales bacterium
GCGCGCCTGACCGCCCCCGACATCTGGGGCCTGGGCTGCTTTGGTGGTGGCACCGGCTGCGGCGTGGCCATCAACTCGTTGGTGCTGGCCGTCCTGGTCGGTTTCCTGTCGACCGCCTTCGCGCTGGTGCTGGCCCTGGCCGTGCAACGCGGTCAGTACCGCGGCTTGGGTGCGGTGGCCAAGTTGATGTCGGTGCTGCCCATCGTGACGCCGCCCTTCGTCATCGCCCTGGCCCTGGTGGTGCTGTTCGGCCGCACCGGCCTGGTCACCACTTTCATGGCCGACGTCTTCGGCCTGCCGCGCACGCGCTGGATCTACGGCCTGCCGGGGGTCACGATTGCGCAGGTGCTGTCGTTCACGCCGATTGCCTTCCTGATCTTGTCGGGCGCCATCGCTGCGATCAGCCCGACCCTGGAAGAAGCTGCGCAGACCCTGCGCGGCTCGAAGATGCGCGTCTTCCGCACCGTCACCTGGCCGCTCTTGCGCCCGGCGCTGGCCGCTGCCTTCCTGCTTGGCTTCGTGGAGAGCCTGGCCGACTTCGGCAACCCGATGGTGCTGGCCGGCAACTACGAAGTGCTGTCGACCAAGATCTTCTTCGCAATCGCCGGCGCGCAGCATGACCCGGGGCGCGCCGCGTCGCTGGCCGTGGTGCTGCTGATGTTCACCCTGATCGCCTTCTGGCTGCAGCAACGCTGGCTCGGCCGCGCCAGCTATGTCAGCGTCGGCGGCAAGGGCGATGGCGGCATCCCGGCGCAGTTGCCCGACGGCCTGCGCTGGGCCTGCACCGGCACGGCCATCGCCTGGATCGGCTTCACGCTGGCGTGCTATGCGGTGATCTTCATTGGCGGCTTCGTCAAGGACATCGGCCGCGGCGAGATGACCCTCGTGCTGACGCACATCCAGGAGGGTTTCGGCATCGACTGGAACGGCCTCAAGCCGCACTTCACCGGCTCGGCCTGGGACAGCTTCTTCACCACCATCGAGGTCGCCGCCATCGCCGCACCCCTGACTGCGATCGTCGGCCTGCTCTCGGCCTACGTCATCACGCGGCACAAGTTCGCTGGTCGCGCCAGCTTCGAGTTCCTGACCATGGTCAGCTTCGCGGTGCCGGGCACCGTGATCGGCGTGGCCTACATCGTGGCCTTCAATGTCGCGCCGCTCGAACTCACCGGCGGGCTGGCGATCCTGATCCTGTGCTTCGTGTTTCGCAACATGCCGGTGGGCGTGCGCGCCGGCATTGCCGCGCTGGCGCAGATCGACAAATCGCTTGACGAAGCCTCCTCGACCCTGCGCGCCTCGACCTGGCGCACCCTGACGCAGATCGTGCTGCCGCTGCTCAAGCCGGCCATCGTGGCCACCCTGGTGTTCAGCTTCACGCACGCCATGACGGCCGTCAGCGCCGTGATCTTCCTGGCCACGGCCAAGTACAACCTGTCGACGGTCTACATCATCGGCCGCGTGGAGGCCGGTGAGTACCCGCTGGCCATCGCCTACTCGACGGTGCTGATGATCTTCATGCTCTTGGTGCTGCTGGGGGTGCAGGCCTTCACCGGCGCAGCCAAGCTCGGTCGCCGCGAGCGCACACAACCCTTGATCGTGACGGGAGCCTAGATGTCGATGACCGCAGGGGGAGTGAGCTTCGAAGGCGTGAGCAAGCGCTACGGCGATTTCGCGGCCGTCGACAACGTGTCCTTCACGATCGAGCCCGGCACCCTGGTGACCCTGCTCGGCCCTTCGGGCTGCGGCAAGACCACCACACTGCGCATGGCCGCCGGCCTGGAGACGGCAACCAGCGGGCGCATCCTGATCGGCGGCGCCGACGTGACCAACCTCGCCGCCAGCGAACGCAACGTCAGCCTGGTGTTCCAGTCCTACGCCCTGTTCCCGCACATGAGCGTGCTGGAGAACGTCTGCTACGGCCCGATCTCGGCCAAGGTGGAGAAGGGCCGTGCGCGCGAGCTGGCCCTGGCCAAGCTGGCCATGCTCGGGCTCGACGGCCTGGAGAAGCGCCTGCCGAGCGAGTTGTCAGGCGGCCAGCAGCAGCGCGTGGCGGTGGCGCGCGCCCTGGTGCTGGAGCCGGCCGTGCTGTTGTTCGACGAGCCGCTCTCGAACCTCGACGCCAAGCTGCGCCGGCGCGTGCGCCAGGAAATCCGCGAGCTGCAGCAGTCGCTGCAATTGACGGTGCTCTACGTCACCCACGACCAGTCTGAAGCGCTGGCCGTGTCAGACCAGATCATCGTGATGGACAAGGGCCGCATTGCGCAGCAGGGCATCCCGCAGGCGCTGTACCGCCAGCCGGCCAACCACTTCCTGGCCGACTTCATTGGCGATGCGAACCTCGTCGAAGGCGAAGTCGTGAGGCAGGGCGAAGCAATGCACTTCAGCGCCGCCGGCGTGTCGCTGCCGGTGCTTGCCGCGGGCCTGAAGGCGGGCCCCGCCACGCTCGCGCTGCGCCCGCACCGCCTGCGCCTCATCGCCGCGCAAGGCGCCGCCCTCACCGGCACCTGCAAGCGCGCCGACTACCTGGGCAGCCACATCGAAGTGCTGGCCAACACCCCTTGGGGCGAGTTGCTGGTCTTCGCTGATGCCGATGCGACCGAGCCGCCGGCGCAAGGCGCGCCGATCGGACTGGACTTTGCGCCGCAGGATGCGATCGTGCTGGCGCGGTGAAGGCTGGGCTTCGACAGGCTCAGCCCGAACGGGACTCTTGTCCACTTGACCGTGAACCCGACCGTACAGCCGTGTCAGGTCGACCGCGCAGTCCGGTAGTGCCACCAAGGCAGCGCCTGCGTCAGCGCCAGCACCTGGCCGGCATCGGCGGCGGCCGAACAACCTGGCAATGAGCCCGCAGCCTCGGCCCAGGCGGCACTGGCCAGCAACTCCCGCAGCCGGACGATGGCGCTGCGGTCCAGGCTGTCTTTCAGACACACCAGGTAGTAGCCCTCCTCGGCCAGTGGCACGAAGCCGAGACTGAACTGCGCCGCGGCAGCCTCAATGCCCACTGCCGCATCAGCCTGGCCGCTGGCGATGGCGGCGGCCACCGCCACATGCGTCTCTTCGCAGGCGCCGTGAAAACCGGCAATGCGTTCAGGCTCGATGCCGGCCTGTGCCAGCAAGTGCTCCGTGAGCAGGCGC
>JANNGJ010000348.1:0-8217 GCA_031403815.1 Burkholderiales bacterium
CTCGCCGAGCGTTTGCCGCAGGGCTACCTGACGCCGATCGACGACAGCGGCACCCGCTACGGCGACGCCCTGCTCGCGCCGACCACGCTCTACTCGCCCGTCACCGAGGCCCTGTGGCAGGCTGGCATCGCGCCGCACTACGCCGCCAACATCACCGGCCACGGCTGGCGCAAGCTGCTGCGCCACCCGGGCCAGTTCACCTACCGCATCCACAGCGTGCCCGCCGTGCCGCCGGTGCTGAAGTTCATGCAACACCACGCCGGCCACGACGACCTCGAGGCCTACAGCACCCTGAACATGGGCGCCGGCTTTGCCTTGTTCGTGCCGCCAGAGCAGGCCGAGCGCACAGTGGCCGTGGCGCGTGCGCAAGGTGTCGAAGCCCTGCTGGCCGGCACGGTCGAAGCGGGCGCCAAGCAGCTCTTGATCGAGCCACTGGGCCTGCGCTTCGGTGATGACGCGCTTCAGCTGCGCTGACAGCGCGGCCCTACAATCATCCCCGACGGGCCTCCTCGCATGGGAGCGCGCCCAAACGGGTCAGGTGGGGAACCAAGCAGCCCTAAGCGTTGCCACCAGTGCCGAGATCGGGCTCGTCACCTCCAGCCCTCACGCCGCCTGGCGGAAAGCCATCACGCCCTGGTTGCGCAGGGTGCGCAGCAAGGCCAGCTCCTTCTCGCCCAGGACGATGCCGCCAGGTCGGGCCTGGTCGGCATAGATCAGCGCAAAGGGCGCGCCCTTCATCATCAGCGGCAGCAGCAGGAACGAGGGGGCTGCGATGTGCTGGCTGAACCATGGCGGCAGCCGCTGCGCGATTGCGGGCGTCGTGGCATCGGCGATCAGCATGTCCGCGCCCTTCATGCACACCGCGGCAAACAGGTCAGGAGCACTGGCGGCCGGCAAGCGCAGCGGCACCTTCATGGCCGCAGCGATTTCGGCAGCGCCCTCGCCCAGACCGAAGCGGCCGGTGAGCGTCTCCGTCTTCGGGTCGCGCAGGCAGAACACGATACGCCGGAAGCCCAGCGCGCGGTACATGGTCTCGAGGATCATGCGCAGCACTTCATTGAGCTTGAAGCCGTCGGCCACCATGTGGTTGGTGATGTCCTGCACCCCGGTGGCCAGCAGCTCAACCACACTGACGGCAGGCGCCGCGGCCGCGTCGAGCGGCGCCACTTCCGTGGCCCTGAGGGTGTAGGCGGCAAGCGAGTCGGGCGGGGCTTCGGCCGGCGCCGGCGCAATCAAGCGGTGGGCGGGCGACTTGGCACCCAGAACGATGTTCATGGCCTGTGCCAGTTGCGCCAACCGTTCGCGCGATTGCTCGGCGGCGGCCAGGAGTTGTTTGCCATCCAACCCGAGCGCGCGCTGGTAGCGCTGCGCCAGCGCCTCGAGCATGGCAGGGATCCGTTTCGGTTCTTCGCGCAGCATGGTGTCGGTGACCTCGGTGGCCAGGCGACCGACCCAGCGCTGCCGCTCAGCGCCCCCCACGGCGCGGGCGGGGGCCGCCCCCTCGGGCACACGCATCGCGCGCTGCAAGGTGTCCGGCAAACCCCAGGCCTTGGCCACGCCCAGGCCCAGGGCTTCGAAGTCGATGCCCAGCACGCGCTGCGCCGCGAGCGGCTCATTGCGCGCACGAATCTGCCGCGCCTCATCGGGAAAGTAGAACTCGACCAGCAGGCGGCCGAGGTGCTGGAACATGGCCGAGAGGAAGGTCTCCTCGGCCTCGCGCGCCACGGCCGTGAGCTCGCTGGCCAAGGTGCCGACCATCAGGGCGCGCAGGAATTCCTCCTTCAACTGCACGGCATGCACCTTGTCGGGCATGTGGTCCAGCAGCACCAACGAGAACGCCATGTTGCGGATGCCGGCAAAGCCGACCAGCGCCACCGCACGCGAGACCGTGCTCACGGCACCGCCAGCGGCGTTGTAGTGCGCCGAGTTGACCATGCGCAGCAGCTTGTTCGTGAGGGCCACGTCCTTGAGGATCTCGTCGGCCAGGCTGTGCAGGTTGTGGTGCTCGGAGTTGGCCACGCGCTGGATGCGCGAGACCGAATCCGACAGCGCCGGAAAGTCGGTGCGGTGCTTCATGCGTCGCAACAGGAAGTCGAGCGTCGCATTGGCTGCCGCCGCGCCCAGTGCCTGAGCATCTTCCGGGGCGGCCTCTGGCCCACCCTGCAGCCACAGCGACAAGGCTTGATGCAGGGCGGCGGCCGTGGCCGTGCGCGCGGCGGCGTCGCGGGCCAGCGCACGCTGCACGATGGCGCGCAAGCCGTCGTCGAGCGGTTCGCCGCTGGCCAGCGCGGCCGGCACCAACAGGTCTTCCGCTTGCACGCGTGCCAGGGCACGCAGGGCGTCACGCTCCTTCAGCAGAGCCTGGCCACACAGCATTTCTGTCAGCACGACCGCGGCAGCGAACACGTCCATCGCAGGATGCGGCGCGGCACCGCGCGCGGCTTCGGGGCTGATGTAGCCCGGCGTGCCACAGATGGTGCCGGCGGTTTGGCTGCGCTCGTCGGACAGGCGCGCGGCGATGCCAAAGTCCATCACCCGGGCCCGCCCGTCGGCATCGATCAGGATGTTGGACGGCTTGAGATCGCGGTGCACGATGCCGCACTCGTGCGCGGCGCGCAGCGCATCGAGCACACCGAGCATCAGGGTGACAGCTTCGCGCGGCGGCAGCGCGCCGGCGCGTGCGCGCAGGTGCGCGGCAAGCGTAGGCCCCTTGACGTACTCGAACACAAGGTAGGGCCGACCACCGGCTTCCTGCGCCAGATCGGCTTCGAACACGGGCACGATGTGCGGGTGCGCCAGGCGGCTCACCGCGCGCGCCTCGTGCAGCCAAGGCCCCACGGCATCGCCGCAGGCTTCGACCAGTTTGAGGGCCACTTCGCGCTCCAGGCGCGTGTCATGGGCCAGCCAGACCACCGCCTGGGCGCCGCGCCCCAACTCGCGCTGAAGCACGAAACGGCCGATCTGCCGTGGCGGCAAACTTACTGGGGTGCCTTCGTGCTGCGCACTGCGGAATTCGCCCGTGGGACGGCCCGGCGGGTTCACCAGGCGACCTCCGTGCTGCGCACTGCGGTATTCGCCTCGGGAGCGGCCCGTCGGCTCATCAGGCAACCTCCATGCTTCGCACTGCGGTATTCGCCTCGGGAGCGGCCCGTCGGCTCATGCCGACGCGGCCTGCGGGGCTTCGCTGCTCACGCCCCGGGCCGAGGCGCTGACCTGCAGCGCTTCGTGCACATCCTTGGCAGTCAGGTTGAGCACACGCGCGTAGCGCTGCCCGACCCGGTCGATGGCCGAAGTTCTCGACGCAACCGGCAGCACCAGTGCATCCACTGCTTCGTTGGCGGCACTGGCCACACAGCGAAGCACGTCATCGTCGGTGTCGGCCTGGCGCACCGGCAGTTGGGTCGGCAGGCGGCGGATCATGTGCAGAACGGCATCGTCCATGCCCCACCAGCGCGCCACCGCAGCGCCCATGCTCTCGATGTCGGCACCCAGCACAGCGTAAGCGGCGGCTTGCTCCGACATGCCCGGCTCAGGCGCGGCGTCGGGCGCATCCTCCTGCGAGGGCTGCATCAGGCGTTCGATCTGGCGCATCTCGTCGGCAAAGTGGTACTGCACCACCAGGCGCCCGAGGTTCTGCATCAAGGCCACCAATGAAACGACCTCGGCGTCGTAGCCGGCCGGCCGCAAGGACTGGGCAACACGCGCAGCACGCAAGGCACGGTCCACGCGTTTTTCGAGATCCCCAGCGCCGGTCTCGTCGAGCGGCCCGGGCCAGTCTCTCAGACCCAGCGCGCAGCGGCGCACGCCGTCCAGGCCGATCATTGCGATGGCGCGCCGGATCGTCAGCACTGGCCCGTTGCCCGACACCTGGGTGCCGCGCACCGACGCGCTGTTCACGCTCTTGAGCAGCTCGAACGACAGCGCGGGATCGCGCAACACCACCTGGGCCAGTTCCTCGGTGTGCTCGCGCTCCATCAGCGCCAGGCGGGCGGCCCGTGCGGCGGCCCCCGGCAATGCAGGCAGCGCCCCGATCTGGCGCACCCGCTCGATGAGCTGCAAGTGCGCGTCGCTGTCCTGGTTCCCGTCGGCTTCGAGCCAGCCCTCGAGGGCGCGCGCGAGCGTGCGGGCGTTGCGGTAGCGTTGGCGTGGCTGCCGGTCCGTACCGCGGTTGGCGATGGCGCGCAGGGGCTCAGGCACCGGGCGCGGCAAGTCCCAGGGCAGGCGCAAGGTTTCGCGGCCGTGCGGTGGCAGGCGGGTGATGACACTCGCCACGTCGTTCTGTTCCAGCGCCGGCGCACCGGCCAGCAGGCCATGCATCACGATGGCCAGGGCCAGCACGTCGCGCTCGGCCGCGATGCGCGCCTGACGCACGCGCTGGTTGACCTCACCCGTGTTCGCGGGCAGTGGCGCGAACGCGCTATCGCGCGCTGCCACTTCCAGCCCGAGCACCCGTACCCCCCCGTTGTCGGCAACGGTCAGCAGGAAGGGCTGAATGTCATGGTGCGCCAGACCGGCATCGTGCGCGAAAGCCAGGCCCGAGAGCGCCTGCGCCATCCAGCGCGCCACCTCGGCCGGCGCTTCACCCTCACGCGGCGGCTGACGCTCGGCCAGGGTCGGGCCCAGCGTGTCCTCGTAAGCCACGAAGGGCCAGCGCTCTTGTTCACCGACTTCCAGTGCTGCAGCCAGGTTGGGATGATGCAGGCGCGCGCCGCGGCCCGCTTGCTCGATCCAGGCCGCGAGTGCCTCGGCGTCGCTCGGCTGCTGGCGTGGCAACACCAGCACCAAGGACTGCCCATTGCGCGTGTCGAGCGCACGCCAGGCCATGCAGCGCGCGCTGCGCCCGAGCAGCTGGCGCATCTCGAAGCAGCCGAGCTTGCGCAAAGCCTTTTCGTGAGCAGCGGGGACTTCGGTGACGGGCATGGGTGAAGGAGTCGGACCTGGACTGCCGGCGAGCTTGCCCTCGGATTGGACCGCGCCGCACCGTGGATCGATGCCATGAACAGCGCGGCGAAAGGGCCGCAAATGTCGCTGCGATCGGGCCTGGGCGGTCAGGCCAACTCGATCAGTTCACCCAGGCCGCTGATGAAGGCCGCCCGCACCGTCTCGCCTGGCTGCAGGGCCTGCACGGCGCAGCGGTAGGCGGCGAGTTGCTCGATGTAGGCCGGACTGCTCTGCGGCTGGCCGCCCAGCTTGTAGTCCAGCACCCACCACGATGGCGTGACGCCGGCCGTGCGCACCAGGCGATCGATGCGCAACACTTCTCCGGCTCGGGCACCGACGCCCACGACCGGCACTTCATTGCCGGCCCACTCGAGCGCATCGCGATCAAACATGATCCTGCAATCAGGGCTGGTCAGGATGCGTCGCGCAACCGCGAGCACTTCGGAAGCGTTGGCCACCCCAAACTCGGCGGCGGCGGCTGCCGCGAGCCGCTCGAGATCGTTGGCCGGCGCGAGCGTGGCCCACTCAAGCGTGCGATGAATGGCCTGGCCGAGCACGGCGGCCACCTCGCCTTGCGACGCCACGACCGCACTCTCGCGCGCAGCAGAGCGCGCAGCGCCGCTGCGATTCAGCGGCAAGGCGACGAACTCGGCCTCACCAGCCGACACGTCAGCCTGCACTTCGGGCGCGGGCGGCCAGGCCGATGCCAGGGCTTCGAGACGCGCCCACCAGGAAGGGCCGGGATGGGCACGGAGCGGAGGCGTGCGGCTGACAATGAGGCGCTCCTGGGCGCGCGTCAAGGCAACGTAGAGCGCGTTGGCCTCCTCCCGCGAGCGGGCCAGCTGTTCGGCCGCGAGCAGGACCTGCAGCGAGGGTGGGCAGCGGGCTTCTGCAGCAAGGAACGCGACGCGCTGCGGCAGTGCCGCGTCGACAGGCCAATCGACCAGCAGGGTCGCCGTATCGGGCCGCGGCGGCTCGGCGTCCGCGTCCATCAAGAAAACCACGCGCGCCTCCAGGCCCTTGGCGCCGTGGATCGTCAGCAGGCGCACGGCGTCGCGGTGTTGCGCCGGTGGCGCCAGCACCCTGCGCTGACGCAGGGCGCGCACGAAGTTGTAGGGTGAGGCGTAGCGGCCGCCATCGAGCTCGAGCGCGGCAGCCAACAGGGCTTGCACGGCCTCCATCGCCCGCGCCAGGCGCTCGGGCGGCACAGCAGCCGCCAGCCGGGGCAGCAACTCGCCTTCGTGGACGATGCGGTCGAGCAAGTCGTGCGGCGGCAGCGCGTGACCCGCGGCCTGCCAGTGCGCCAGCAAGCCAGCGGCGCGGCGCAGCGCTGGGGTTGCCGTGGGCTCGTCGCCCTCCAGCATCAGCGCCGGCCACCAGCGGCCCGCCGCGCGCGCGCGCTGGGCCAGCGTCAGCAACTCGGCGTCGCTGGCGCCGAACAGCGGGCTCTTCAGCGCCCGGGCCAGTGACAGTGCCTGCCCGGGTGACGCCAGCACATCCAGCACCGCCAGCAGGTCCTGCACCTCAGGCAACTCAGCCAGACGCAGGTTCTCCGGTGCCACATGCGGCAGATGCAAAGCCGCCAAGGCCTCGGCCGCTTGGGTGAGCACTGCGCGCCGGCGTGCCAGGACCATGATGTCGTGCGGCGCTACGCCCTCGACGCGCACCAGGGTCTCGATAGCGCGCGCCACTTCCCCGGCCTCGGCTTCACGCAAAACGGTCTTGAGCTCGAGGCGCGGCGTTGTGAGCGAGCGCCGCCAAACGCGCTCGCCCGCTCCGTCGCTACGCTGCGCACGCGCCGGCCGCTCAGCGCTGGCCAGGCACGACAGCGCCGGTGCGGCCTGGGGCGCCGCGGGCACCCCAGTGGTGTGCTCGCGCCAGCCGGGCAGCGCGCCTTCTTGTGCGATCTTTCCAAACACACTGTTGACCACGTGCACCACGCCCGGCGCGCAGCGGCGCGTGTGGTCGCACGCGGCGAGGGAGCCGCCGAGGCCATCGACCACGAAGCGCTGGGCGGCCACGAACACGCGCGGTTCGGCGCGGCGAAAGCGATAGATGCTTTGCTTGGGGTCGCCGACGATGAACACCCGCGGCCCCGCACCACCGCCGCCGGCGCCGGCGTAGGCCGCCAACCAGCCATAGAGGGCATGCCATTGCAGCGGGCTGGTGTCCTGGAACTCGTCGATCAGGAGGTGGCGCACGCGCGCGTCCAGGCGCTCTTGAATCCAACCCGACAAGGCATGGTCGGCCAACAAAGCCAAGGCCACGCGTTCCAGGTCGCTCATGTCGATCTGCATGCGCCGTTGCTTGAGTGCCGCGTACTCGGCGAACAGAACGCGCGACAAGCGAAGCATCGCGGCGTGGTCTTCATGGGCCTGGCCCTGGGCAATCTGCGCGGCGATGTGGTCGAGGCTCTCGCACAGGGCCGCCTGCGCTGGCAGCTCGCCCAATTGCTTGCGCGGTGTGCCCGCACCACCCTCGGTAAACAAGGCCTTGCGCAGGCCCTCGTAGGCCAGCGTGTCGTCCGCCTGGGCCAGGCTGTCGCGCAGCAACTGCGCCGCGGCCTGGCATTGCAACTTGTACTTGTCGCGCGCCACCAGCTGCCGGGCCAGCGACTGGACCTGGGCCACGAAGTCCGGCTCGCGCACCAGCGCTGGCGCGTTGGCGTTTGATGCCGGCTCGACGCTGGTGTCGAGTACGTCGGCCACAGCGGCGAGTTCAATCTCGGCGCGGCGCGCGAGTGCTGCGTCGAACCAGGCGTTGAGCAGGCTGCGGCCGTGGCGCACGCTCAGCAGCCGGTAGGCGTCTCGCAGCGCCTCATCGGCGATGACGGCGGCATGAAAAGCCTGCATCAGGGCCGGCTTCAGGTCGCTGATGTCCTCCAGCGGCGTCATGGCCGGCGCCAGGCCCAGGCTGGCCAGCATGTCCATCGGCGCGGCACGCAACAGCTGGATGTACCAAGCGTGAAAGGTGCGCACCTCGACAGCCCGGCCACTGACCAGCACACGCTCGTGCAGGCCGATCAGCGCGGCCGCCTTCGCTGGCGCCTCGGCCGCCGGCATGCCGTACTCGACCAGGCGCGCCGCGGCCTGCGCGGGGCTCAGCGCCGAGGCCTGGCGCAGCCAGTCGGCCAGGCGCGTGCGCATCTCGCCGGCAGCCTTGCGCGTGAAGGTAATGGCCAGGATGTCTTGCGGCTCGGCCCCGTCCACCAGCGCACGCACGATGCGCGCCACCAACATCCAGGTCTTGCCCGCGCCGGCACAGGCCTCGACGACG
>JANNGJ010000349.1:0-2640 GCA_031403815.1 Burkholderiales bacterium
GGCGGCGTCCAGAGAAAGATGATCAGCACCAGCAGCCAGGCCTCGGCACCCACCTCGCCGCGCATCGCGGCCCAGCCCAGCAGCGGCGGCATGGCGCCCGAGGCGCCGCCGATGACGATATTTTGCGGCGTGGCCGGCTTGAGCAGCACGGTGTAAACGACGGCATAGCCGACGAAGGTGGCCAAGGTCAGCCACATCGTCAGGGCGTTGACCCAGAGCAGCAGCATGGCGCTGCCGGCGGCGCACAGCAGGGCCGAGAACAACAGGGTGTGGGCGTTGCTGAGCTGGCCCTTGGCCGTCGGACGCCAGGCGGTGCGCGCCATCTTGGCGTCGATATGCTGCTCGACCAGGCAATTGAAGGCCGCGGCGGCGGCAGCCACCAACCAGATGCCGGCCGCGGCGGGCAGCAGTACGCTCCACGCCGGCCAGCCGGGTTCGGCCAGCAGCATGCCGATGACAGCGCAAAAGACGATCAGTTGCACCACGCGCGGCTTGGTCAGCGCAACGAACTGCCGCACGCGCGACGCCCCCGACACCGCGCCAAGGGCGCCGTGGGCAGCAGCAGAGGTGGGAGTCGAAGACATGGCGCGAGAGCCGTGGATTCTCTTACACGCGCAGCGCGCTGCCGAGCGGCGCGGCGCGGCGTGTCGCGGCGCCGATGTGCAAGTGGCTGCGCGCCAGCAAGCTCGCCAACAACACCGCTAGCGCCGCTGCACCGCCGGTGTGTGATACCGCGGCCACGATCGGCCAACCCAGCACCACATTCGACAAGCCGGTGCCGAGCTGCCAAAGCCCGAGCAGCACGAGGCCCAACGCAAAGCGGCGCAGCACCGGATTGCCCGTGGCACGAAGGCGCCACGCCAACCCACCCATGGCCCCCAGCACCACAAAGGCCGCCAAGCGGTGCGTGACATGGATAGCGGTCAGGGCGTCGAAGGGCAGGTAGGCGCCCGCCCCCGTCTGGCCCAGCTCGCGGCGCAAGGTGAAGGCGTGGGCAAAGTCCATTGGCGGCCACCACTGGCCCTGGCAGGTCGGAAAGTCGCGGCAGGCCAGCACGGCGTAGTTGGTGCTGACCCAGCCGCCCAAGGCGACTTGCGCCACCAGCAGCCCTGCCACTGCCCAGGCCCCGGCGCGCAGCCCGCGCTCGAGTTGCAAGGGCCGCGGTGCGAACGCCTGGTCGAGCACAGCCAGCAGCGCCAGCAGCCCGAGGCCGCCGAGCAGGTGCAGGGTGACGATGGCCGGGTAGAGCTTCATCGTCACCGTCAGGGCGCCAAAGGCGCCCTGCGCGATGACCCAGGCCAGGGTCAGCGTGGCCCACCACGGCGAGGGTGCCAAGGCAACGCGCTGCTGGCGCATCCACCAGCTCATGGCCGCCATCACCGTGATCAGCACGCCGACCGCAGTGGCCAGGTAGCGGTGCACCATCTCGATCCAGGCCTTGCCATGCGTGACCGGCCCGCTTGGCAGCGCCGCCTGCGCCGCGCTGATCTCATCGCGTGCGCCCAGCGGGCTGGCACTGCCGTAGCACCCAGGCCAATCGGGGCAGCCCAGTCCCGAATCACTCAGCCGCGTGAAGGCGCCGAACAAGACCAAATCGAAAGTCAGGAACACGGTCAACAGAGCCAAGGCGTGCAGGCGGTGCGTGGGCGTCGCGTCGCGGTGACGCACCCACAACCACGCCAGCGGCCCCAGCGCAATGACGCTACCCAGCAGCGCCATCTGTGCCACCGGCGCCCAGTCGATCAGATCAGTCGCCATACGCTCAGCGGCCTGGACGGTCCCAGAACGCCGAGGCTCGCAGCAGTTTGTCGATGTCGCGCTTCAGCTTGCCGGGCTCGGCCTTGGGCGGCGAGCGCATCATCCACTGGCCCATCGGGTCAACGACGTAGAGGTGCGACTCAAGTGACTCGCCAGCCGCCGGCGCGAGCCATTGCTGCACGGCGGCCAGCGGCACCCGCAGCACCTGGGTCGTAGGCGCCGCATCCAGCGCAGCGCGCAGGGCGGGGGCGATCGGGCCGCCGTCGGTCACCAGCCAGAGCTTGTCGATGCGGTCGCGCTCGCGCCCCGTCATCTCGCGCAGCTGGCGTTGGGTGAACAGGCGCTGCTCGCAGTCGCTGTCACAGGTGCTGGGCCCAACCGCCACGAGCAGCCACTGGCCGCGCAGAGAAGACGGGGCCACCGCCCGCCCGTCAAGGTCGGTCAGCGACAGATCGGCCGGCAGGGCCCGCGAGGGTGAGATCAAAGTCGCGTAGTTGGTGCGGCCTTCCGGACGAAGCACATAGAACGTGAAGTACGAGGCCAGCACCGGCGCCACACAAGCCAGCAGCACCAGCAGCATCTTCAGACGCCCGCGCGCGGTGCGGCGAGACGCTTCGTCGCTGTGAAGGTCGGCCCGCGGCATGGCGTGCACCGTGAGGTGCAGTGGCTCACCCACGGGAGCGGCGGCGGTAGGGTTGGATGAGTTGGAACCAGGCATACAGGGCAATGATCAGCAGCGACAGGGCAAACCACTGAACCGCATAACCGCGATTCTTGGCCACGCCCGTAGAAGGCGCAGGCCAATCGCGCTGCAGGCCGTCGCCGGCACTGGCGGGGGATTCGGCCAGCAGCAGCGACAGCGGCCGCAAGGCCAGGCCGGTT
>JANNGJ010000350.1:0-3523 GCA_031403815.1 Burkholderiales bacterium
GCATTCATCTCGGGCTCCAAACGGTTAGGAACCTGCGACGACGATGAAGGGGGAATCCAACTCACCCACGACAGTCATCGTGCAGGTGAGCGCGGTTGCAAGTAGTACCTTCCGAGCCTGGCCCCAGGATGGGGGTTGCAACGCTCCTCGGAAGACACCGTAATTGTAGCGGCACTCGCCGGCCTGCGCAGGCGCCGGGCTGTGCAAGACTGGACAGATGCTGCCTCCCCATGTGCTCGACTGGGCTGCCGTGCCGCTGGCGCGCCTAGGCCCTGTGGCGGGCGTGCTGACCGACATCGACGACACCCTGACGCGCGATGGCGCCATCGAGCCGGCCGCGCTTGCGGCCTTGCAGGCACTGCATGCGGCCGGCATCCCAGTGATCGCCATCACGGGGCGGCCGATGGGCTGGAGCGTGCCGTTTGCGCGGACTTGGCCGGTGGCAGCCATCGTGGCCGAGAACGGCGCCGTCGCCTTGATGCGCGACGGTGAAGGTGTGCACACCGAGTACGCGCAGGACGCGGCCACGCGCGCGCGCCATGCCCTGCGCCTGCGCGCTGTGGGCGCCATGGTGCTGCGCGACGTGCCGGGCAGCACGCTGGCCCAGGACAGCCCGGGCCGCGTCACCGACATCGCCATCGACCACAGCGAGTTCGCCCACCTCGATGCCACAACCATCGCCCGCGTAGTGGCGCTGATGCAGCGTGAGGGCATGAATGCCACGGTCAGCTCGATCCACATCAACGGCTGGTACGGCGAGCACACCAAACTCTCGGGCGCGCGCTGGATGTTGCAACGCCTGTTCGGCCGCGCGCTGGACGCCGAGGTCGAGCGCTGGGTCTATGTCGGCGACTCGACCAATGACCAGGCCATGTTCGGCCATTTCCCGCTCAGCGTCGGTGTGGCCAACCTGAGGCGCTTCGCTGATCAGTTGCACACCTGGCCCGCCTACCTCACCTCCGGTGAGCGCGGCGCGGGGTTTGCGCAAGTCGCGCAGCGCGTGCTGTCTGCGCGCACCGGCGCATGAACGCGGTGGCCGCGCCGGTTCGCGCGGCGCTCGCGCTGGCGTTCGCCGCCGCCGTGTCGCTGGGCCTGGCGCGCTTCTCGTATGCCCTGATGCTGCCGCCGATGCGCGCCGATCTGGGCTGGAGCTACACGACGGCGGGTGCGATGAACACCGTCAACGCAGCAGGCTATCTCATGGGTGCGCTGCTGACGGCGGGTTGGCTGACGCGGCACGATGCGCGGCGCGTGTTGTTGTGTGGCGGCGCAGTCGCGGCTTTGTTGTTGGCCCTGCATGCAGGCGTGCGCAGCGACGCGGCCTTGTATGCCTTGCGCTTTGCGACAGGCGTGGCGAGTGCGGCGTCTTTCGTCAGCGGCGGCGTGCTCGCCGCCCGCCTGGCTGGCGCCAGCGGCCGTCTGCAGCCCGGCACCGTGCTGGGCCTGTACTACGGCGGCACCGGGCTGGGCATCGTCGCTTCGGCGCTGTGTGTGCCGCCCTTCATCGCCACCGCAGCGGCAGGCTGGCCGCACGCCTGGACCGCGCTGGCGGTCTTGGCCGGTTTGGCCACGGCGTTCACGGCGGCCTTCACGCGCGAACTGCATGCGCCACCCGGGCCGCGGGCCCTGCGGGCCCGCCTGTCCTGGGCGCCGCTGGCGTTCGGTCTGGCGGCCTACCTGTGCTTCGGCCTGGGCTACATCGGCTACATGACTTTCATCGTCACGCTGCTGCGCGCGCAGGGCTTGGCCCCGGCGACGATCACGGCCTTCTATCTGCTGCTCGGTGCGGCGGTGATCGCCTCGTCGTGGATATGGGCGGGCTTGTTACAGCGCTGGCGCGGCGGCGGCGTGCTGGCCCTGCTCAACGGGCTGCTGGCCGCGGCGACCCTGCTGCCGGTGTTGTCACCCCTCCCGGTGGCCGCTTTCGCTTCCGGGCTGTTGTTCGGCGGCGTGTTCCTGCAGGTCGTGGCCGCCACCACCGCGCTGGTGCGCCACAACCTGCCTGCCGACGCGTGGCCGGCGGGCATCACGGCATTCACGATCATCTTCGCTGCTGGCCAGATCGTCGGCCCGACGCTGGTGGGTATCGTGGCCGACGGGCCTGGCGGCCTGCTGCGTGGGCTGGCCCTCAGTGCCGGAGTGCTCGCGTTGGGCGCCGTGCTCGCAACGCAGCAGCGCGCGCTGCGTCCCTAGCTGGCAACAGCGTGGTTGGCCATCAACTCGATGGCCTTGACCAGCGCCGAATGGTCGAGCTCGGCCATGCCGTTGGCGGCGCACACCTGCATCAATTGCGCCGCGCCGGCGGTCTGCGGCAGCGCCACACCCAGGGCGCGCGCGCCGGCCAGGGCCAGGCTCAGGTCCTTCTGGTGCAAGCTGATGCGAAAGCCCGGGTTGAAGGTGCGCTTGACCATGCGCTCGCCATGAACTTCCAGGATGCGGCTGGCGGCAAAGCCGCCCATCAGGGCCTGGCGCACTTTGGCCGGGTCGGCACCGGCCTTGCTGGCGAAGACCAGGGCCTCGCTGACTGCGGCGATGTTCAGCGCCACGATGATCTGGTTAGCGACCTTGCAGGTCTGGCCGTCGCCATTGCCGCCGATGAGGGTGATGTTCTTGCCCATCAGCTGAAACAAGGGCAGCACGCGGTCGAACGCGGCCTGCGGGCCGCCGACCATGATGGTCAGGCTGGCCGCTTTGGCGCCCACTTCGCCGCCGGACACGGGTGCATCCAGGTAGTCGCAACCGAGCGCGTTGATCTGGCTCGCGAAAGCCTTGGTCTCGATCGGCGAGATGCTGCTCATGTCGACCACGGTGTTGCCGGCGCTCAGGCCCTCGGCGACACCGTTCTTGCCGAACAGCACCGTCTGGACATCGGGCGTGTCGGGCAGCATCAGAAACACGGTGTCGGCGTGCCGCGCGACTTCGGTCGCGTTGGCGCAGGCCACGGCGCCAGCATCGACCAGGGCCTGCGGCAGCTTGCTGCGTGTGGCAATGAAAAGGTCGTGGCCGGCGGCGCGCAGGTGGCCCGCCATCGGGCTGCCCATGATGCCCAGGCCGATGAATCCGAGTTTCATGTGAGTGTTCCTGTGACCGTTCAAGCGCGCATGTCGCTGAGCATTTGTTGCGAGCCGGCGGCGAGCAGGCGCGCGTCGGAGGTGAGGGTGACGAAACGAAAGCCCTTGGCGCTGCGCGCGCGGGCGGTGTCGGCGCGGCCATTGTGCACGCCGGCCACCACGCCATGCGCCTGGGCACGGGCCAGGATGTGGTCGATGGCCTGCGCCACCGGCGGGTCGACATCGTCGAACACCGGCTTGCAACCCAACGCCAGTGACAGGTCCGACGGGCCGATGTAAATCGCGTCCAGGCCCTCCACCGACAGGATGGCGTCGAGGTTGTCCAGGGCCTGCGCCGTCTCGATCATGGCGAAGCGCACCAGGGTTTCGTTGGCGGCCGTCGGGTAGTCGGCGCCGCCGTAGAGCGAGGCGCGCACGGGGCCGAAGCTGCGCGTGCCCTTGGGCGCGTAGTT